>CAXIBI010000001.1:0-81859 GCA_964022305.1 uncultured Hyphomicrobiales bacterium
CATCCGCTTAAAAAAGCCTATATACAATTGAGCGGATTGCGCTTTTATTGTTTTAAGGGGAGTTTCATGCTGCGCCGATTGTATGATTGGGTCATTAGACTTGCTGAGCATAAACATGCTCAAACAGCTCTTTTTGGGGTTTCTTTTGCTGAGAGTTCTTTTTTCCCACTGCCACCTGATCTAATGCTCATACCTATGGTGCTGGCTGAGAGATTAAAGGCCTGGCGGTTTGCGTTGATCACGACCATTGCCTCTGTGCTTGGGGGCTTGTTTGGCTATTTTATCGGTGCTGTTCTCTTTGAAACTGTTGGCAAGCCTATTATTGAGCTTTATGGGCTTGGGCATAAGATGGATGTGTTCTTTGAGAATTATAAAACCTGGGGTGCGGTGATTGTCTTTGTCGCTGGGTTTACGCCTATTCCTTATAAAGTCTTTACCATAGCTAGCGGCGTTGCAGGTTTGAGTTTGCCGGTCTTTATCGTCGCAAGTCTCATCTCTCGTGGGGCACGGTTTTTTCTTGTTGCGGGGCTTCTCTACCTCTTTGGAGAGCAAATCCGCGCCTTTATTGAAAAATATTTAGGAATTTTGACTTTCGTTTTTACTTTTGTCTTAATTGCAGGGTTTGTTGTAATTAAATATTTAATTTAGTGGCACAACATCATTTTAGATCGCCCCCAACCCAACCACCTTTAGACAAGTTATAATAAATGCCTGATTTGACCAAACATGCAGAACTTTTAATGGGACTGATCTTTATTGCCAGTCTTTCTTTAATATTGGTGGCTTTGGGATCTCAACATATTGGTGACCTTGTGCCCTGTGACCTTTGTTACAAGCAAAGGTGGGCTTATTATAGTGCCATTGCTCTCATCCCGATTGCCCTCTTTCTCTATGGGCGTGATTTTAAAAATTTCAGCCGTTATTTATTAATTGCTATGGCCGTTATATTTTTCGCAAACACACTGCTTGGGATTTATCACTCTGGCGTTGAGTGGGAATTGTGGGCTGGCCCAACCGGTTGCACAGAAACTGGCAATCTTTCTGACACAATTGACCTGCTCGGCGAGTTGGAAAACGTCAAAATAGTTCCTTGCGACAAAGTACAATGGAGCTTGTTGGGGATAAGTATGGCTGGTTATAGTGCACTTGCTTCGTTAGGTCTTGGCCTTCTTTCGTTTGGCACGGCTTTTAAAGCTTTTGACAAATAATCAACTTTTACAAGATGTTATCTTTTTCTACTCTCTTCCTACCTTAAAACACTTTCCGTTTGCGCCCCAAATAGCCGTGCCTTTTTGGCAACAAAAAAGTTAATTCATCTTAATCTTTTCATTTTTATTTCACATTGTCGCCCCTTTGCTACGGTTAATTTAACTCATCAGACGGAGGCGAGAGAGTAAAGCGTACCTTCCTGAATTGAGTAATGCGTAAAAGAGTAATGCGTAAATTTGAGTACCGGTTTTTAGTAAAGAGTTCCGCTTAGTATTGAGTCCTATAGGTATTGCGTTAGGTAGTAAGAGTGCGGATGTGTAAGAGTTGACCGGAGAGTATTGAGTACAGGAAATTTGCCTTCTAAAGAGCGGGTTGAATGGACCACTAGTAAAAGTGAAGTGAGTTTGCGTCATGGTATCAATTAAAGAAATCACATCATCCGATGCATGTTTTTTTGGAACCTTGACCGATCAGCTTAAATGTAAGACCACTCCACGGGCCATTGTTGCACCCGCTCTTTCAGTTTCTAGAGCTGCCTCGCAAAAACGCATTCATAAATGCGTCAAAGCTAGGCAATCTCGTAACACCCCCCTCACACCCAAACGAGGAGCCGGGCAAGCGAGGCAGTTCTTATCTTATGTGCGGTCGCGTATCAGACCCAATCAGAGTTTAAAGGTGGCTCACCCCCCAGTTAATGAGGTGTTAGTAACAAGTCGCCTCTCACCTTTAAACTAGGCCGTAAACTTATAAGCTTACGACCTACCTATTCACCTTCGGGATGGACAGCTTCAGATTTCTGAATAGAAGGCTGAAACCCATCTCAGTGGCAAGTGCAGCAGGTCCAAACCCCTGATAGATGCACTAACCCCTGTATTGCGTATTTAGTGCGCCTATTACGACCCAGAGCACTTGCCACAAATCTTGATGCTCCTTCAGTTGCCCACTTGCAACCGTCGCTATTTCTCTCACGGGCTGTTCTGCCGCTGAAGCGGCAGGCCCTACGAAGTGCGGCGCTAAGCGCCGGGCTACGCTGACGCTTCGCCATGTCCCACTGCTTCAACGAAGCAGTGCTCCTTCTTCATAATTTTAGATTGAGTATATTTATTGGTTGCCTACTATCAGCTAGCTATAACTTTCCAATCAGTTGGAATCTTTTAAAGCGCTGAGTTAATAGGAAATTTCCCGTCAACTTAACCGTAGCAACTCGTTGTGGATAAGTGTTTTTCGACACACTTTTTGACCATATTTAAAGCCCAGGCTGGTCTCATTGATAAGCTTGACAGAAGAGGAAATTAGTATGTCACGTCCTGATTATGTTAATCCAATTGAATGGGAACTTGCTTTATCTATGGCGCGTTCAATTTGCGCCGATGTCTTTAGAAAAGGCGGCACACCTAAAGATGCGCTTCGCACTTATGGTGTCAGGCAAACCCTTAGCCATCCAAATTGGCAAACCGCAATTGATATCATTGCTTATTCAAACTGTTCGTCAGGAAGCTCTAAAGCTGCAAGAGCAGCTTAGTTTTCTCTCACGGGCTATTCCGCTGCAAAGCAGCGGGCCCTCCGAGAGGCGGCGTGTTTTTTTGCGATCAGCTTATCTGTACTCGCTACGCTCCGTTCAGGCTGATCTTGTGCGCCGAGCAGCTGGCACTTTCATGTCCTACTGCCCTGAGAGAGGGCAGTACTCCTTCTTCATACATTCAGTTCAGATAAGTGCCTGAGAGATTTGCCGTCTTTTCTTCAGGGGAGCTGAAGTGGTTGATATACCGCTCTGAGATATTTTCTGTTGGCAAGATGATCATCACGTCGGTTGTGCCGAACTGATTGTCAATCACTGCTCCTTCACCAATATAAGCACCCAAGCGTAAATAACCTTTGATCAATGGTGGCAGTGCTTTTAGGGCCGCCTTCATATCAATTTCTTCTTTAGGGATCATATTCATGTTCACATAACGACTGACATGTGCTTTCACTTTCCACTCATCTGGTGCTGCTGCGTGATGATGCAAAAAGCTTAATGCCAAAGCATGTTCCTTTGGATCCACACCTTCAAAACTCGCACAACCGATAATAGCATTCGCCTTATGCGCTTGAATATAAGCCCATAAACCCCGCCATAATAATTCGACAGACCTTTTGCTACGATATTGTTTCAAAACACACGAGCGACCAAGTTCTAGAAATTTATGGGTCGAGTGGTGTCTTTTGAGCAGAGGCTCAATATCAAATTCATCTTGCGTGTAAAAGCCACCTGCTAGCTGAGCCATTTCCTCAGTTAAAATTCGGTAAGTCGCAACGATCTTAGACTTTGATGCAAATGGATTTTTTTGAGTTTTATACTCATGATCCAACACCAAAAGATGATCACAGATTTTATCATAGACATCGATATCTCTGCGTTTCATTTTGGTTTGAATATCAGGTATGGCTGACATCTCTTTATAGAAAACTTTGTAACGCAATCTTTGAGCTTTTTTGATTTCTTTTTTGCGCGCTGCTAAGCGGACTTCCAGGCTACCCATCCGGCCATAACTTTGATTTTTCTTTTTTCTTTTGAGCAGGCGTGCTGCTATTGGCTGATGATGAGCCGAGCTGATAGCTTTATGGTCATTGGCCATATGAGAAATACCACTCAAATAGTGTTTTGAGAGAGAGCCTAATTTTGTAAAGTGTTTATTAGATGGCTGGTTGGTTTCAGCCTCGACTTTGTTTTTTAAAACCATAGGGATCACCCTCACTGCTCATTGCTAAATTTCGATCTTTACGCAAGACAGATAAATTCACTTTTCATGAATTAGGTCGTAGACTCATAAATTAACTATTTTTGGCGCCTCACAAGCCGTTTTTGGCTAGGAAAACAACGCAATACGGGGTTATTCCCCCATATAAGTTGTTTGACGACTCCAAAAACGGCTTGTGAGAGCGTCCTTCGGATAAGGCCAATTTGATCGTATCTGTCGTTGCAAAGCCTTGAAAATAAAACATATTTACTACAGCTTTGCGCCTAATCTACAACCAAATTGGCTCTTACCAAAAGTAGTTAATTTATGAGTCTACGACCTAAACCGTTTCTACTCTGTTTAATTGACAATCATATGACAAATCAATGGTTCAAAATGACTATTAAGTAGATTGGAAGAGAGTGGTGGTTAAGTTAAAAATTTAAATTCAGCATAAAAAAACACCATCTCCAAATGGGGGCTTGGAGATGGTGTTTTTGTTGTCATTTTTAGAGGAACGTATTGTCCCTTATAAATTTTAGCCAAGTGCGGCTGAACTTTCTTGTACGCGTTGAGTAGCGACATCAACCATTTCAGTTGCTTGCGCGATCTCATTCACACCGTTTGAAATTTCGTTCACACCATCAGCTGCTGTTTGCATGTTTGCTGACATGTTACCTGTTACTGCTGATTGCTCTTCAACAGCGGCTGAAATAATGGATGAAATCTCATTAATCTTGCCAATGGTTTCAGTGATCGTTTGAATGGCTGTTACAGCCTCTTCAGTTGTTGATTGCACCATGGCGATCTGATTACTGATTTCTTCTGTCGCATTCGCTGTTTGGCCGGCTAGTGATTTAACTTCACTTGCCACAACTGCGAAGCCTTTACCGGCTTCACCCGCTCTAGCTGATTCAATTGTCGCGTTAAGCGCTAGAAGGTTTGTTTGCTCAGCGATTTCTGAGATGAGGCTAACCACATCACCAATTTTCTGAGCTGCTGTTGCAAGCCCTGAGATAATTGTATTTGTATTGTCAGCTTGTGATACCGCTTGCATTGAAATTTCAAGAGCGTTGCTCACTTGCTGGTTAATTTCTTGAACTGATGAAGCCAGCTCTTCTAGGCCACCGGCAACTGCTTGCACGTTTTGTGATGTTTGACCAGAGGCTGAGGCAGCTTCAGTTGCTTGAGAGCTTGCGTTCATCACAGCATCTCTAATCTCAGTAATCCCTTGATTAATATCTGTTTGTGCTTCTTCACGGCGCATACGATCCGACACAGCTTGTGTTCTATCTGTTGCAAATTTTACCACTTTATATGGTTTGCCGTTCATATCAAAAATTGGGTTATAGCTGGCTTCGATCCAGATTTCATTGCCGCCTTTACCATGGCGTTTATATTCACCAGCTTGGAATTCACCGCGTGCCAACGCATCCCAGAATTGTTGATAGCTGGCTGAATTTGCTTCAGCTGGATCCACAAACATACGGTGGTGTTTGCCTTGGATCTCATCCAAGGAATACCCAACTGCACCTAGAAAGTTACTATTTGCTGTTTGAATGTTGCCGGCTAGATCAAACTCGATAACCGCTTGAGAACGGCTTATTGCATTCACTTGGCCCAAAAAGTCAGCATATTCTAATTTTTGCGCTGTGATATCAGAAGCAAATTTGACGACTTTATAAACTTTACCGTTTTTATCACAGATTGGGTTGTAAGAGGCTTGGATCCAAATTTCTTTGCCACCTTTAGCAACGCGTCTAAATTCTTGTGATTTAAACTCACCAGCAGCCAATTCTGACCAGAAAGTGCGGTATTCTGCGCCATTCGCTTCTTCTGGATCTACAAACATAGAGTGATGTTTGCCTTGAATTTCCTCTAAAGTATAGCCTATGGCTGCAAGGAAGTTCGCATTGGCGGTAATGATTGTACCATCTGTTTCAAACTCAATTACAGCCTGAGATTTATCTAAAGCGTCTAATTTAGCTTGAGCATCATTATTGGAGTTTGAAATAGAAAACATGATTTGAACCCTTAAATCATCAATGAAGATTTTATTTATATTGCTGAATATAAATGGGCAAAGTTAATGAATATCTAATTATCGTGGGGAAGAAGATTAAAGGCCTTAAAAAATAATCTATTGATATTGTTGTGTTTTTTTACTTCTTCGTTTTTTTTTATTTACCTTTGATGACATTTTTCTATCAAAAACCCTAATTGATACGCAAATTGTTGCAAATCAATGTTCATTTCGCACTTGTCATCTGGGAGAAATTTGCTTATTTCCTTGTCATTCGGGTTTTAAGCCAGCTAGCAGATATGTGTTTGGCCAATTTTTACTCACAATTTTCAGTCACAAATACTTGTCGTACTTGGGCTAGCTACCTATATACAAGCTATCGGACTAAGCTATTTTAAGCGCTTTGATGCTTGTGAAGCTTAATGATGCGGAATAGCAAATTTTAAGAAACCGCGTTTTGCAAGGACTAATCTTAAGCCTTCTCTTAAGCCCTTAAACACATTCAGTTTAAGGACCTCGAGGCTGATTATGTATCTTCACTCTGGTTAGTTAAGAAAAGACCAGTTTATAAAATGCGGTTTGTTTAAGGAATATGAAGGCAGAGGAAATGTCGAAAGTTATCGGAATTGATTTAGGGACCACAAACAGCTGTGTATCTGTTATGGATGGTTCTGCTCCAAAAGTAATTGAAAATGCTGAAGGCGTTCGCACTACGCCATCAATGGTCGCGTTTACCGATGATGATGAGCGTCTGGTTGGTTTGCCGGCAAAGCGTCAAGCTGTAACCAATCCAGAAAATACGTTATTTGCAATTAAACGTCTTATTGGTCGCCGTTTTGATGACCCTACTGTGAAAAAGGACCAAAAGCTGGTTCCTTACAATATCATCAAGGCAGATAATGGCGATGCCTGGGTTGAAGCACAGGGCAAACAATATTCACCGTCTCAAGTTTCTGCGTTTATCTTGCAAAAAATGAAAGAAACGGCTGAGAGTTATCTTGGTTCAGATGTGACACAAGCTGTGATTACTGTTCCAGCTTATTTTAATGATGCACAACGTCAAGCAACAAAAGATGCGGGTAAAATTGCTGGTCTTGAAGTTCTGCGGATTATCAATGAGCCAACTGCAGCGGCTCTTGCTTATGGCCTTGATCGCAATGAAGGCGCAACCATCGCCGTTTATGACCTTGGTGGTGGTACATTTGACGTTTCTATCCTTGAAATTGGCGATGGCGTTTTTGAAGTAAAATCTACCAATGGTGATACATTCCTAGGTGGTGAAGACTTTGACATGCGTCTTGTTGATTATCTCGCTGATGAGTTCAAGAAAGAAAACTCAATTGACCTGCGTAGCGATAAGCTTGCTCTTCAACGCCTGAAAGAAGCGGCTGAAAAAGCAAAGATTGAACTTTCTTCAGCTACTCAAACAGAGATTAACCTGCCATTTATCACTGCAGATCAATCTGGCCCAAAACACCTCACCATGAAACTAACACGCTCTAAACTTGAGAGCTTGGTTGATGATTTGGTGAAACGTACAATTGCTCCTATGGAAAATGCTCTGAAAGATGCTGGCCTGAAAGCTGGCGATGTTGATGAGATTGTTCTTGTTGGTGGTATGACACGGATGCCGAAGATCACAGAGACTGTGAAATCATTCTTTGGTAAAGAGCCTAACAAAGGCGTAAACCCTGATGAAGTGGTGGCTATGGGTGCTGCTATTCAGGGCGGTGTTCTACAAGGTGATGTTAAAGACGTTCTTCTTCTCGACGTAACGCCGCTATCTCTTGGTATTGAAACTAAGGGTGGTCGTTTCACGCGCTTGATTGATCGTAATACTACTATCCCTACTAAGAAGAGCCAAATTTTCTCAACTGCTGAAGATAACCAGGATGCTGTGACAATCCGGGTGTTCCAAGGTGAGCGTGAAATGGCTATGGATAATAAATTGCTTGGCCAATTTAACCTGGTTGGTATTCCACCTGCACCAAGTGGCATGCCTCAAATTGAAGTGACTTTTGATATTGATGCCAACGGCCTTGTAAATGTTGCCGCGCAAGATAAAGCAACAGGCAAAGAGCACTCAATTCGCATTCAAGCCTCTGGCGGACTTTCAGATGATGATATTGAGCAAATGGTGAAAGATGCTGAGTCTCATGCTGAAGAAGATCGCAAACGCGCTGAACTTGTTGACGCAAGAAACCAAGCTGAAGCTCGCATTCACTCAACTGAGAAGAGCTTAGAAGAGTTTGCTGACAAAGTTGGTGAAGAAGATAAAGAAACCATCGGCATTGCTTTGGAAGAATTGAAAGCGGCTGTTGAGGGTGAAGATATTGATGCGATTAATGCAAAATCTGAAGCCTTAGCACAAGCTGCTATGAAGCTTGGTGAAGCTATGTATAAAGATGCAAACCCTGAAGAGGGTGAGGCGTCTGATGACAGCTATGATCCAAGTGCTGATCAGCCTCAAGATGATGATATCGTCGACGCTGATTTTGAAGAAGTAAAAGATGATGATAACGAAGATAAAAAATCTGCTTAAGTGATTTTATTCTTTCTTGTTCCGCCGGAATTTTCCGGCGGAACTATTTTATTTCTTTATACATATTGTTTAAATAATAGAGACACTATCTCATCTCGACCTTTGGCTGCATTTCAGGTAAAACCTCACCGTCAAAATTAATAAAACCTGAGATGGACAGATAAAAAAATTTAGTAGAGGCAAAGCTAAATGGCAAAGCGTGATTATTATGAAGTCTTAGGTGTTGACCGCGATGCCGATGAAAAGCAGTTAAAATCAGCTTTTAGAAAGCTTGCTAAAGAACTCCATCCTGACCGCAATCCAGGTGATGAAGAAGCTGAAATTAAATTTAAAGAAGTTAATGAAGCTTATGAAATCTTAAAAGACCCTCAAAAACGCGCTGCCTACAATCAACTTGGCCATGCAGCTTTTGATGGTGGTGGCTATGGTCCCGGCGGTGGTGCCGGTTTTGACAGCGACTTTGGCGCCTCTATGTCTGATATTTTTGATGATTTATTTGGCGACTTTATGGGAGGTGCTGGCGGTGGCGCACGGCGCCAAAAAACACGCAGTGGTCAAGAGCGCGGTGCTGACTTGCGCTATAATATGGAAATTTCCCTCAAAGACGCTTTTAATGGAAAAACTGCTGAAATTACTGTTCCAAGTTCTGTTACCTGTGAGACATGTGATGGCTCTGGTGCAAAAAAAGGAACAACACCGAGTGTATGTTCGTCTTGCGGAGGACTTGGTAAAGTTCGTGCAAGCCAAGGCTTTTTCACAATAGAGCGCACTTGTCCTGCTTGTCATGGCAGAGGGGAAATTATTGCTGACCCTTGCTCTGATTGCTCTGGTTCTGGTCGCATAACCAAAGAACGCATCTTAAGCGTGAATATCCCAGCTGGTGTTGAAGATGGCACACGCATTCGCCTTGCTGGCGAAGGTGAAGCCGGCCTTCGCGGCGGTCCCTCTGGAGATCTCTATATCTTCCTTACGATCGAGCCTCATGAAATCTTTAGCCGCGATGGGGCTGACATTTTTTGCAAAGTACCGATTTCAATGATCACCGCAGCGCTTGGTGGACAGATTGATGTTCCAACCGTCAATGGTGAACGCACTCGTATGAAAATTCCTGAAGGTACTTCAACGGCTAAACAATTCCGCCTCAAAGGTAAGGGTATGCCGGTGCTTCGCTCAAAAGCGTCTGGGGATATGTATGTTCAGGTTGAGGTGGAAACACCTAAAAATCTATCACGGCGCCAGAAAGACCTTTTAAAGGACTTTGAAAAAGCCTCAAGCGAAGATACGAACCCTGAATCAACCAGCTTCTTTGCTCAGGTTAAAGATTTTTTTGATAAATCTTCGGATTAAGAGTCTGTTTTCTCTCACGGCTATTCCTCGCTCCGCTCGGGCCTCCGAGAGGCGGCGCTAAGCGCCGGGCAGCTCGCGCTGCCATGTCCCATTGCCCGAAAAGGGCAATGCTCCTTCTTCATGCAGCAAGATTTTCACTTATATCTTTTTATTTTCTCGTGGCTATTCTTCTGTACGCGGTCCTTTAGGTTGCCCACCTTCACGAGAATGAGAGATTTGGTCAAGCCTTTGCTCTCATTTGCGCGAGTGGTCTTCACGCCAGCGTGAGAACTGATCACGAAACACCTCTCTTTCCACCTCAATTATCAAACGATTTCACACGGCTGTGAGGTCCTCTTTTTTTCTTCTCCAACCTGCCTCATATTCTTTTCAACAGCCACACGGTGTGGTTCAAAAATTAAATTTGGAGAATACGTTATGAAAAAACTTTTCGCTTTATCAGTTGTTTTACTTTCACTTGTTGGTGGTTCTGTTTCTGCTTTTGCAGATGAGCGCCCAGTATTTTACCCAGAGAGTTTCGATAATGTTCATGGCATTCAATATCCTGAAACTTTCGATAATGCTCACGGCATTAGCTACCCTCAGCTTCCATAAGCTTAAGGTACAAGAGCACTACTTTTAAAATATAGAATGGGCTGACTTTACCCCTCCCTCCCCCTCCCCAATTAAATTTGGCTCATTCTTTTTCGGCGTTCCTTATTCCCTAAAACCGGTATCCACTTTTAGGCGGAGCGCTGAATTCTCCAAAGCGCCAGATCATAATAAGCTTGTGTGCTAAAAATGGTCTGGCGTTTTTGGTATTTGAGGTGAAAGAGACAGAAATTTTTATTCTTTCTGCACTTCAAAAACTTCCTCTTTGAATTTTCCACCCTAAGTGTTATGAAACAGCTGAGCTTAAGAAATTTAATAGCTGGGGGGCTGATATGTCAGTTAAACTCTTATTTTTTGCAGGTAGTAAACGACAAGCTTCTTTGAATAAAAGATTGGCCAAAGCTGCATCTAATATGGCAGCTGAATTCGGTGCCGAAGTTACATTTATTGACCTCAAAGATTTTGAGATGCCTCTTTATTGCGGTGACCTTGAAGCAGAGACAGGTGTTCCTGAAGCTGCCCAACGTTTAGCTGAACTTGTACAATCTCATGATGGTGTTTTCATCGCTTCACCTGAATATAATTCTTCTCTCAGCCCCTTATTAAAAAACACACTTGATTGGGTCTCACGTCTGCGTTCTGATGAGACACCACCACGTACGCCTTGGCACAAAGCTCAAGTTTTTGCTATCGGTGCTACCAGCATGGGGCCTATGGGGGGATTGCGCGGTATTCAGCTATTATCAGCCCTTTTGATCAATGGCTACCAAGTCAATGTCATTCCTCAAACTGTGGCTGTTGGCAAAGGTCATGAAGTATTGGGTGAAGATGGCTCCCTCTCTAATCCTCAATCAGAAGCGATGCTTAGCGGTGCTATGAAAGCCTTTGTTGAAACTGCTTCAAAATATAAGAACTTTTAAGAGATCAGAGCACTCATGAATAACCGTTTAATTGTTGCCCTTGACTTTCCGACTGTAGATGAGGCGCGCACTTGTGTGCAGGAGATTGGCCCTGCATGCCGGTTTTATAAAATTGGCTTAGAGCTATTATTTGCCGGTGGGCAACAGCTTGTTACAGAGTTGCTGCATAAAGGGCATCAGGTTTTTGTCGATGCCAAACTCCTGGATATTGGCGCTACCGTTGAAAAATCAACGCGCAACATAGCCAAACTTGGCGCTGATTTTTTAACTCTGCATGTCACTGACAGTAAAACGCTCAAAGCTGCCATTAAAGGGCGCGGTGATAGTTCGCTTAAACTCCTTGGTGTCACTGTTCTGACTAATCTTGAACAGACTGATTTGACCGAACAAGGCATTGAAGGCCGCACGCCTAAAGAGCTTGTGCTACACCGGGCGAAACTTGCTTTTGATGCAGGGTTAGATGGTGTGATCGCTTCAGCTCAAGAGGCGGCTGATATTCGCGAACTTGTTGGGCCTGACTTTTTGATCGTTACTCCAGGCATTCGCCCAAGCGGTGCAGAAGTTGGTGACCAGGCAAGAGTAACCACGCCAAAAGATGCCATAGGTTTTGGGGCCGATTATATTGTGGTTGGACGCCCCATTACGCAATCAGATGAGCCAAGAGAAGCGGCTCAAGCCATTCAGGATGAGATTGCTGGGTAAGGTGATGGCAATGTTACTCAACTTGCAAGAGAACTAAAACCTTTCTTCGTTTGATAGCTCAGCCTTGTGCCAAAATCAGTTATGTTGACTTCACATTTTAAAAAAGAGCATAATCAAATTATGCCTCATATAATGAGAGCAGGGTCTTGAGCGTATCTATCTACTAATCAATAGTTTAGAGAGAAGTAAATATGAACGAAGAAAGAAATTATAAATTAATTGGAAGCATAACAACGATCCTGGGCCTTGTCGTGTTTTTCACTAGCTTATGGATTCGCAGTGTAGCGGCAAGCTCTCTTAATATCAATCATACATCTACTCATTCAATATTGTTTATTTTCCTATGCCTCATCATATCTATTATTTGCTTTTTTATTGGCAAAAAATATGGAGATGTAATTTACAACACTGTAGCTGGTGGAGCTATTGTTCTTGCAATTTTGTTAGTTATTGCAGTTCGTATGATGGAAGGTGGTTTATTAAGCTCTACTCCTGATCTGATAATAATTGGACTCATGTTCTGTGGGGTTGTTGCAGTGGCATCTGGTCTAGCTGCTTTTGGGATTGTTAGCCATCAAAACGCAAATAAAATTGACTAATAATCAATGTAACAACATATAGTAATATTTAGCTAAATGCATCTCTGATGAAAAAGGTTTGTTGCGGATCACAAGCAGAACAATAGCTTATCAAAATTTATTTTCTGAAAACTATCTCTTTCTATACCATGGCAGTGGGTAATAATATATGAGTATAGCAAGAGCAGCCAAAAGGCCTGTTGTATTGGCAACAGGGCCTTCCCAGCCTGATAACGCAGTTGCCCGTCCGGCGAATGTTGTTGTGCCTTTATAAACCAACGTCCCACCTGATGTCTGAAGACCTGCCCCACTTTCCGATATACTATAAATTATCAATGCGATGATACTGAGAGAGACAAGCTGATATATTCCAAATGAATGTATATATTTCGCTGAACGCTTCCATATAAAATAATGGAACCCCACAAATATGGATGCCATAAATGCTCCAAGTGTCAGACCGCGAAAAAGAACATGAAGAACGATCCATTCATAGAAATAATCCCTCCATGGCTTTCCAGACATGAACTCATCACCCATCATTTTCATCAGGTAAAGCCAAACAATAAAACAAATTGCAATCGCAATAATCTGAAAAACGCTCTTTTGCGAAAGATCTGAACCAATGTAATGCTTATTCTCTGGTTGTTTATACCCAAGAGCTTTTAAACGTTTCACTGCGGATTTTTGTACGTCTGGTGTTATTTCTTCTATAGCAATTTGTTGAAGTACTTGCTCATCATCAATAGCTTTTATTGCTAGTTTTTGTACATCAGGATCAGAATCATACTGAGCGATTTTATTTAATTTCGCACTGTCCGCTTTAATCAGCTTTCTGCATTTTTTAATTCCTATCGACGCTGTCAATATAAGAAACAGAACGGAAAGAATACTAAGGCCAATGAAAACAGCGTACTCGCCTTCTTTTCCGATGTCGAAAGGCTCGAAAAAAGAGGGCATGTCTTCCCCGTTCCAAAAGCTAATGGGAAGATAGATTATCCATGAAAGCCAGTAATTAATCGGTTGAAGGCTACTAATCCAATAGCATAGACCAAGGGTAACTAAAAAAACAATGGATGCTGTAAGCCTTCTTAATTCCGGATCTTCATCCATAGCTCCTCCGATATAGAATATATAACTTTCAAACTAATATAGTTTACAGCTCATATTAGACAAAACCATTCGCGTTTAGAATTGCGCTTCAGTTGCCCACGAAAAACCGCGCACTTACCCTTTATCAGTACCGTCTTTTTCTGAATTGTCGTTGGTTGTGTCTGCGATGATTTCTTTTAGGTTCTCGCTTACATCTTCAGTTTTGTTTTCGGCTAGGTCCTTGTGGGTTGTTTCTTCTTGCATAGCCTGCTCGTCAGATTGTGCAGGTACACTATTTTCATTTGCACCTTGCAAGCTCTGCTTGATTGTTTGCAGGCGTTGCCAGATAGAGTTTTTCTCTTCGCCGCCAGACTTTAATTGTTCATCACCACGGCCAACTAACGGGACTGAAGGTGTCGTGTCTTTATCATCTAAGCTTTGTTCTTGCTGATTATCTAATTCAGTGGTTTCAGTGGCATGCTTAAGATCCATGCCGAATGACTTCTTTTGTGGACCGCTTTTCATAAATGTCTTGCGGGCCTCACCTTTATTGATAATGGCGCCTTTTTGAGTTTGGCCAAACTGGTTGAGATCAAAACCTTTTTGGATATTTTGTAATTTTTCTTCCGCATTGTTTTTCCGTGGGAGTGCTTTTGGTTTTTTAACAGCCGGTTTGTTAAACTGATCCCAAAGATAAACCTGGCGTGCCAGATTTTGATAGAAGGTTTCTTCAATATGATAGGCAGAAGGATTATGTCGATCGAGCTTGATGTTGTCGCCAGCAATGGTCAGCACTTTGTTCACATATTGCTTTTCTTCACTTCTTAGATTTTTCATATCGATGACAGCCAAATAGCCTTGTTCTGGCGAGGGGCCGCTGATGGATCTAAAGAATATTTTTTTCGTTCTTATATCTTCTGGTTCATGGCCATAAATCTCAGTTGACATACCCAGCCCATATTTCATGACATCTGCCTGGCTGCCTGTGTTTTCATAAGACGCTGTTTTCGCGCCAATTAAACCTGCAATAAAGACAAGACTATCAATGGCAATCGCAAGCCCTAAGGCGAGATAAGCTAACCAGTTGCCATCATCAAAAGCATTGAGTGTCACGACAAAGTTTTTGGCTTTATCATCGCGGTTCAGGTCAATGCGGCTTAAGATATTGCGAAATGAGTTTGCATCTTTTTCTGGCAAGCCTGAGCCTTGAATACAGCGCTGGCCAAGTTTGAGCAGACTGTCGATTTTGGTTGAGCGACGGCCTTTGCCGATGGTGCATTTTTTAGCCTGAGATAATTGAGCGGCTTGCAGAGTGAAAATCCTCGCCGCAACAGTGGCTGTGGCAGCACCAGGCTCACAAGAGATAGATCTAATCTCAGTGGCGATTTTAGGCACCTCAGTTAGGGCGTTATGAAGATTGGTACAATTTTTTTGGATATTTAAAAAGGTTGCTTTGCTTGGCTCTTGCCCGAACTGATCCCTTGCCGCATCTAAACTATCTATGCTTGCAGTCGCCGATAAATCTTGTGTTATATTTTCTGACTGGCGTTTGGTTTGCGCTTCAATAAATTGTTTTGCGACAGAGGCTTTGCCTTCAATTTTAGCAACTTCACCGTTGATCAGCTCCAGCTCCTGGTTAAGCTTGGCGACTTTTTCATCTAACTGCTCGAGGCGCGTTGCGGCTAAATCTTTTTGTGTGTTGATCACATCGCGCTCTGCATTGATACGGCGCTCTTCTTTTTTTATCGCTCTGAATTTAGGGCCTTCGCCTTCTCTGCCAGTTGAGCCAATGCCTTTGGCTTCTTTAGCAGCTTCAGCTAGCTTTTGATCAAGCAAGCGTTGTTTTTCTCGTAATTGCTGACGCAATTGGTCAACTTCAGCGCTAAGGCCTGGTCGGTCTGCATTAAGGCGATTGATGCCTTGCTCAATTTTTAATTGCTGGGCTTTTAAGGCTGCCTTTTGTCCTTTGGCTTGAGCTAAAGTTTCTTGATGGCGCGCTATTTCAGCTTGTTCGCCGCGCAATTTATTTAACAGTTGTTGCTCAACCAACTCAGGCGCTGATCGTGCGATTTTACCCATTTTATCGAGGCGGTCATTATAATCTTTCCACCCGGCTGAATTGAACAAACCATCAATTGCTTCAAATTTGCGTTGCTCTACTCGTTTTTTAAGGTCAGTTAAGACACCGCTCACCTGATTTTGAGCTCTGATTTCACCAGCGCGTTGGCGTTCTTCTTCTGAGAAGATTGAACTGAACAAACTGTCAAAAGAAAAGAAAACTGAAATTGCCATCGCAAAAAAGAATATGGCCCAGATCATCCAGACTTTAAAAAATGAAAGCGGCCCCATTACAGCGTGAACAAGCAAGTTTCTTTGTTCACCGCCGTCTTTTTTATTTTTCGTCGGGACTAAAGTTTCACCTATCATCCATGCGCTAACAAGCATGATCCCTTGAACACCAAATGTGATGAGAAAACAAAGCACAGGAGAGCGGGTGAAGTTTGTCATGCCTTCAAATGTCGTCCAGCCAGAGGCCAGTGAAAGCGCTAGGCTGGTTAGCCCCATGAGGAATAGCCGCTCATTCGTCAACGCTGTTCGCATCAAGCCACCAAAAACCATTGCTGGTGCGCGCAATAATGACATTTAGATTAAACCCCCGCTTGGTACTAAAAATTTTGCAACTTACAATAATTTCACGATAAAAATCGTTTCACAATCACATCCATTTTTAAGCTCGGATGACTATAGCAGCTTTCATGGGCCTATTGAAATGAAAGCTCATCTTATCTAGCAGAAAATGAGGGCATTATCTTTACAGAAAAGGCAAGGGTATGACGTGAATGAAGATTATTCACTCTTTTTTAGTGCTCCTTCAGTTGCCCACCAGCAACCGTCGCTTTATCTCTCACGGCTATTCTGCCGCTGAAGCGGCAGGCCTGCGAGGCGCGGCGCTAAGCGCCGGGCAGCTGGCGCTGCCATGTCCTACTGCCCTGAAAAAGGGCAGTACTCCTTCTTCGTCTAGTCAGAATTTAAATCTATTCTCACCAACTATTTGAACTTAACTAGAAAGTTGAACGTTTTAGGCCCGTGCTGACGCGGAAGGTTTTTTGGCCGATTGAGAGTTCAGTTTCTTCTGCTTTTAAGGTCTTGAGTGACCACTTTTGTTGCTCGGGCCCACTATCACTGCCTTCATTTGCTTGCTGGCCCGGATGATCGTCAACTGGTAAATTAATCAGTGTTTGATAACAAAGATCGAGATAAGATTGCCATTCAGCCCCTGCTATGGCCCATTGCTCGGTTGAAGCTCTGTCCAAATCATCTAGATAAGTTTGGCAATAAACGGCTCTTGGATCTTCGTTCAGTAAGCTTCCAAATCCAGGTAAAGTTTCAATGAGTTGAACTGATGAGCTTTGTCGTGGCAACAGGCCATTTGAGTTGGCTTGTTCAACGACGATAAGCTTGCCTTTTTCAGCTACTGAGATCATGTCAGTTTCACCCTCTAGACTATCTGACAAGGGCACCAATATCAGGTTTGATGTTTGCTTGGTGTGTGGAGCTGTATCTTGATAGTGAAATAATTCAAGCGCGCCTAAAGAGGTTGCTGATTTGGCGGCTTTGTAATTTTTAGGCAGTGGTAATAAACGAAACTCCAAAGTTTTCGCCGTGCTTTCAAGTAATTTTTTCAAAGGACCAAAAAGACATGTCCCACCAGAAGCTGATAGCACTCTCTCAAATTTCTCATTTGTTTTTGGAAAGGCCTGCTCGATAGAGCGGGGCAGGAGCTCAGCAACAAAAGCTAAGTAAGTTGAGAGCGGTCCAACTTTTTGTGCCAACAGCTCACTATTTACTCTTAATTCGATGTGCCAGGTTTTTCCCTCATTAGAGCTGATACAAACCAGTTGCTCACCGCGCAATCCATGCCACAAACTTATAGGCTCGTCAGCTGGCTCAATTGAAGAAGGTAGGGTGAGAGGATAATCATCCTCTCTTTCAGACCTTCCTAAAACGATGTGCAAGTCGTTGCCTGCTTGGTCTTTTGCCGTCTCGGCTGCGTAAAGGGCGCGGCGTAAGTCATTTAAAAATTGGTTTTGTCTATAGGCTGTTTCTGTCTCTTGGCTTTCAGCGTCTTTAATTTCTTCAGTTGAAGTTGGAAACTCTGACTGTTTGATAATCTGCGCCCCAGCGCTCAAGGCTGTTTCGATTGTCTGAGCTATTTCTTTTGACAATGCGAGCTCTAAAGCTCTCCCCCCGAAGGGTAGTTCAATTAAACCATGAACTTGCTCAAGAAGAGCATTGGTTTCCCCAACCCAGCCCGTTTGAGCGCAATATGCTGCATGGCTCGCGCCAATATCTATATGTATTTGCTGTACTTTTCTGGCTCTTGCAGGTTGATCCTGAATGGCCATGGTTTTTAGTGCATGATAACTCGACGCTAAGATTTCGTCGACCAAGAGCACATTATCTTTCGCTTGATCTGGCCCTTTAAGCCCGAGGAGTTCGGCCATGGGGCCCATTTCTAGAAAAGACCCTTGCTCAAATTTCGTGAGTGTATTGGCACCTGCTAATTGATAGCGCCTTTTAGCTGCTTGGCTTAGATTGCTTGAATGTGTGAGGGCTAGAACTGACCCTCTATTCACCTGGCTTGATTTTTGTTTTTGCTCACCTTCCGCAAGGGATGGTGTCAGGCTCAATTTGCTACCGAAATAATTATAGAGCTCATCTAAAACATCAGACATCAACCGCTCTGAATTTAAAGAGGCGGTTAAACCAGTTTTAAAATGCTCTGTCTCTAAAGGAGCTGTTTCTCCTTTTTGTGCAATCTCATTTGTTTTCACACGGGCCGCTGTTAGATATGTGGGCGGCGCTTTTTTTATTTCTTTTAAATCTTTGGAATACAAGCCGTGAGACGCTGGTTCTTCTATATTATTTGTTTGTGAGAAAATTCGTTTTAAATTCTTCTTTTCTCCAGCTTGTTTTTTTCCTTTAGGTGGCAGGGCAATGTCATAGGTTCGCTGCATCGCTGTTAAACGTTCATCTAACGAGGATGTCTTCCAAGATGATTTACTGAATGAAACTTTTAAAGGGTTTGTTTTAAGAGGCCAATAGTCATCATCGAGTTCTGTTTCTTTTGGTTCAGTATCTAGGCGCCCAGAGAGAGACAATTTTGAAGGTATAAAGGCTTTATCCAAATAGTGGTCAGGTGATATTTCTCCTAATGCAATATTTTGAAATTCTTTTTTCTCTTCAGTATTTTGTGTTTCCTTTGATTGGAAAGCGGCCATTGCCAGGGACTTGGAGCCGATATCAATTGAGATAAACTGAGAGTAAGTTTTCTCGACTTGTTTAATCGAGATTTTAAAATTTTCAGTTTTTTGTTTATCTGGCGAGAAACATTTGAGTTTAAACTCACCTTTTTGAGCTTTTTGTTTTTTATTGAGTGCGATCTGGTTGAGTAATATCAACTGATGCTGCTGAGAGCTTAATTCTGTGACTTCTGGTTTTACATTATAAAATTCTGCATCTTTTGATGACGGCGTGATGGCAACGTTTACCGGTCCATCTGATAAACCAAGCCCATAATATTGCAGTGAGAGAAACTGACTGGCAGGACATTCAATTTCTGGCCCCGTTACTAAAAGTTCACCAAAGATGTTGTCATCTGATTGCTCTGTTGTGTCTCTGTTTACAGGCAGACATAGTGGAGCTGACATTCCCGCGCCGTCTTGGAGTATCAACCAGTCATTCTCATCAAATTGAATTGAGAACTGACATTCAACCGAAATATTGCCGCCTGGTTCAGGAATGATGAGTTCTAACAGTGCATGCAATGGTTGGTTATTATTAGCGGCTCTGATTGAGGCCATCTCTAGCCATAAAGGATCATTTATCGGCGCAGCAATGCTTAGGGTCCAAGGGCCTCGTTTTTCTTTCGGTGCAGATGGTAATAAGGGACCAAATGCTTTTGCTCCTTTAGGGAAATTTTTATTTTGCGCATGAGGGAACGCTTTATAAATTTCTTCATAAGCGTGTTCATCTTCAATGAATTCGCCAGGGAGTTCTGTTGAGCCCTCATAAATTCGCAATTTTTCAATCAGGCTATTTCGCAATGGTTGCCAGGTATCTGATAGTTTGATTGTAGAGAGCAGCAAGCGTTTATCTGAGCGCGGATCTAAGGGCCCTAAATTTGATTTGACCATTGCGCTTGCTATATCAATACGTCCTTGCGCCCCACATGCAATTGGGTAGAGTAAGTGCTGTTCTTTTGAAGGTTGGACAGGCTCGAGCCCTAGTAAACATTTTGCTTTGGGGCCATAATAAAGCTTTACCTCTAAATTCATCACTCCTTGATCTTCTCTGATGCAACTTTCATCGTTTTCATCAAGTTCAGTGATTTCAACTTCCAAGTAGAAAGTCTCTTTTAGAGAAAAGGTTTCTATTTGCTCTCTTAATAGCGCTTGGTTGGTATAAAGGCTTGCTTCATTTGCCTGGTTGTTATCATCTCTTGTGATTTCGCGCCCTGCAGCTGCATGCTGCGTGAACCAGGTCAGCAAATTTAAAGGGACTTTATATGGCTTTTCATTGCGAGCTGGACGCAATCTGATTTCTTGGATGCGCAAGGCTACGCTTCTTGCATGTTCAAAAGAAACAGAGGCCAGAAATTCATGCTCGCCAGGACTGGCTAGATTAATATGCGCTGATCGTTTTTTTACCATAAGCCCTCAAATAATCGATATTTGAGGCAATATACAGACTTAAATTATGTTTATGGAAAGTTTTTTGTTGGGTTTTGTTTTCTCTCACGGCTATTTCTAGCGCTGAAGCGCTAGAGCCTACGAGGTGCGGCGTAACACGCCGGGCTACGCTAACGCTTCGCCATGTCCCTCAGTCCGAAGTGGACTGAGCTCCTTCTTCGTATTTCAATGTCAGTGTTAAGGGTGGTTATTTATTTCTTGGCCTTATCTTGAAAGAATCAGTCGGGCGTGTTGGGCGGAGGCGTGGAAGCGTTCTGCTGCATCCGAAAGAATCGTCATCATGCGAAGGCGGAGCATCATTTCATCTGTTAATGGCGCTTTCGCAGACTCTAATTCAAAATTAGCTTCTTCTTGAGAGGGAAGCGTTTTACCTAACCGTGTGACATGCTCTAGTACGACTTCTTTACGGCCTGTTCTTGCCAGATGATCTGTCATTGATTGAAGGATGGTAATCACTTGCTCTGCTGGTAAAAGTGAAGGATCTAATATGATCGCTTCAAAACTTTCAGCCAAAGCGCGGCTGTTAATAAGCGCATGGATCCATTGGTGAGAAACCACTGATGGCGGCAAAAGACGACGCGCCAAAGCTGCTGCATCCTGGATATATCCCTCTCCAGAAAGAGCAAAAATTGTAAAGCTGATATTTAAGCGCTGTGTAAAGGCCCAATCACCCGTCTCTAAAATACAAGCCACCATGTCAGAGACTTGCTCATACTCAGACAATGCTACGAGTTGCTCTGGTGTGAGATAAGAAAGATTTGAAACATATTGACGCAAACCATCAGCGGCACCTTCGATAATTCTTGAACGATATTCAAGGAATGGCTCTGATGTTGGTAAGCGGCCTGCCAAACAAAGCAAATCTTCCATTTGGCTTAAGAACTGAATATCCCCGCTATCGAACTGCTCATCTCTAATGGCGCAGCCAAGGCTTAATGAGAGGTCAAAAATTTCTGATTTGAAATTTTCTTTAACTGTCTCTAGCAATTGCTCATAAATATGAGGGGCGCTGTCAAAATCTGAAAAGAGGGTGTAGAGCCCAGCTATATGAGGCGTTGTGTCATCACCTCGTAGCAATGCCTCAAGAGCTAAAAGACGTGGTTGATCTGTTGCGCTTTCTGGTAGAAGGGATGAGGCTTCAACTCTCATATTGATGCCAATTTCGTTTAGAACCTGACCTAGAGAGGCGCTGGTTTCCCGCGCCAGACCACTTAATTCTTCAAACAGGCTATCTTCTTCGAATAGTTCATCATTATCTTCAAAATCATCATATTCTGAGAGTTCGAGCTCTGGCGCGTAGATGTTTTTCAAACGACCTGCAAGCAATCCTCTTACTTCCTGGCAAGTGCTCTCTAAAGTCGCCCCTAATGGTAGGGCTGCCACAGGCTTGGTAAATGCTCCTTGTGAGATTTCACGATCATCAAAATATTGTAGTGTGCAAATTGGTTGGCGATGCTGAAAACCATATGAAAAAGAAACAGTGTGACGAAGAGCTGATGGAAGTAATTTAAATACGTAGGCAAGTGAAGCTAGAAATTCTTGCGTTGAGCTAAAGCTTTCTTTGCCGAATTGACCTGGATAACCAGAGGCAAGAGCCCCTAAAATTAGCCCCACACCTAACGGCAATTCAGCTAAGCTTAGATCTTCAGTCTGGTTTGGCTCTAACTTGGCTGTGTTTACAACTTTGCAACCACTTAAACCTGGCTCAAGATATTTTTCAGTTTCAAAAGGGGCTTTTGAGAGATTTAAAATTAGCTCAGGAGCATGGCGCTCCCAAAGACGCGCATTAATGACAAAACTTGAGGCGAACAAGTTCTCTTGCTTAATTTTCGCGGATGTATCACCAATGATTTTTACTTGGCTTGCTGCGACCCAGTTATGATTTGGATTAGCATTTGGCTCATAAAAGGGACGAGTGGCTCTTACGCATAAACCACCGTTTTCTCTCGCATTTTTTGATAATAGTGAGCCTACATCATGCGCTCCGACCATGCCATCAAGTTCACAAAGTGGACGTGCATCATCTGGAAAACCATTACTTACATTTTGGCAAGCCATTGTTTGATCTGGGTGTGGGTTCTTTGTTTCTTGGCAAAGAAGGGTCCCAATTGAGAAAACATGAGCGTCGACACTTGTTGGAAATTGAAGCAGCATAATACTATCCGAAACTATATAAAACCAATCTCAACATTGCCTGCCCGATGTTAATATGGAGTTACCAAGTTTGTAAGATAGCTAAAATTATTCAAAAATTTTGTTTTATATTTCGTCTTATTTTAAAGGTTTTTTAAGCCTATGTTTTTGCCAACTGTTTCGCGCTTATGGTTTTTGGCTTGAATAATTTCTTTTCGATGTAACCAATAATCTCTTGGGCTAAATCTTTTTCATTAACTTGTTGTATACCTTTAAGACCAGGTGAAGAATTCACCTCTAATAACAAAGGCCCTTTGTTTGAGCGCAAGATATCAACGCCAGCAAGGCTAAGACCAAAAGCTTTGGCGGCTTTCACGGCCATCTGGCGCTCTTCTTTGGTGATTTTCACTTTTTCAGCAGAACCCCCTTGATGAATATTGGCACGAAACTCACCAGGCTCAGCTGAGCGCTGCATTGTTGCAATCACTTTAGACCCCAGAACCAAGCATCTGATGTCAGACCCTTCAGATTCGCCAATAAATTCTTGGACGAGAAAATCCGCATCAATTCCTCTAAAGGCATCAATCACCGACTCAGCTGCTTTTTTTGTCTCGGCTAAAACCACACCCTTGCCTTGTGAGCTTTTTAATAATTTCACCACCAAAGGCGCACCATTGACCAGTTTGATTAAATCTTCTGTGTTTTTAGGTGAGCTTGCAAAAGCTGTGATTGGCATTGGCAAACCATGGCGCGCCATAACCTGATGCGCTAATAACTTATCTCGTGATCGATAAATGGAATCAGCTGAATTTAAACAAAGAGCACCTGTCATATCAAATTGGCGTACGATTGAGGTACCATAGGATGTGATTGGAGCGCCAATTCTTGGAATGATGGCGTCAAACCTTGGCAATTGCTTGCCATTATAATGAAGCCCAGCTGTGAGCGAGTTAATGTTCATGTAGCACGATGTGGTCTCAATTGGCTCTATGACATGGTCATTTTTTTCAGCCGCCTCAATGATTTGCTTATTTGAATAATTGCCAGGATCCATTGTGAGGAGACCGATGCGCAATGACCGTGCAACAGGACTTTGTGATTTTACCTTTTTATATATAGAGAATGAAAGCTCATCTAATAAATATTCAGCGCTTGGCTCAACAACCAGTTGTGCAGTGTCCATAGCTTCACGGCCTATGAGCATGCGATGCTGCAAATTTTCTCTGTTTGTTAGTGAAACTTCAATCGGCCAACTATTATCACCGATTGCCAGATCCGTTTTGATTATGGTTCTGAATTCACTTTCACCATTTGAGCTTGTGATATAACGGCGATCAATAATGGGGGCCGTGCAGTAGATGATGAGCTCTTCATTGCCATCTATGGGTTTAACGCCAAAACGTACTTTGGGTCTCTCTATTGGCCCAAATGTTTCAATATCTATAGCATGTAATGCAGATGTTTTAGCCCCTGTATCTATTTTGGCATGTATGGCTTCTAAGCCTAATTTGGGTAATCTTACCCATTCGCGCCAACCAACAGAAATAGATGATAGGGGGGAAAGATCTGGTGTATTTTCCATATCCATCTAGAGCCTATAAATGAAAAAATTATGTATCAGGAATTAATCGCTTTTACTTGTGCATCTATCAAATGCAGATTCATATTCCCATACTTCATTTTCTGTTTTGCAGGCAAGTATAACTGTTTTGAAGTCAGGGTCACTTTCAAGATAGTGCAAAATTTCTTGCATGGCGATAAAAGCGGCTCTTTGCGGGGGAAATCCTTTTTCGCCTGTTGAAATCGTTGGGAAGGCAATGTTTGAAATTTTGAATGTTTTGCCGATTTCAAAGCAATTTTTATAACAATGCCTTAGGTAGATATCTTCATCAGCCTCACCGCCGCCCCAGGCTGGACCAGCTGTATGGATGACAAAATTGGCCGCTAAATCATAGCCTCTTGTTATGCGGGCTTCACCAACTGGACAGGGAGCAACGTGTTTGCACTCTTCAGCTAATTTTGGCCCTGCGAGTGCATGGAGAGTTTCTTCCTCAGTGGTTGCGGCTAAGAGGGAGGGATGCGCGCTATTGACAATCGCATCACACTTCAGGCTTGTGATGTCGATTTCTCTTATTTCTATTCTAGATGGCATATGCCCCTCATTAAAACCGCCTAAGACATTTCATTCACTAAGACATATATGATTCGAGCTCTAATCTCCATTCATAGGAAATCGTCTTACCGCATTCTTTTTCAAGGTTTCAAACTATAGCTTTTCATCATCTGACCCTTGGCTTGTCATGCCAGACCTGTTATATGGAATAATGTAACAAAAGTTGGTAAGACGATATGAAACAATCTCTTTTTCCTCAGCATGACCATGATCATAGCGATTGTACGGCCAATTTAATGAAATTTGCTGATCGCTATTGTCAACAAACTGGTTTAAGGCTGACGAAATTGCGACGTATGGTCTTAGAGCAAGTGGCAGCAAGCCATAAAGCGATTGGTGCTTATCAGATTCTTGATAATTTGCAAGCTGAGGGGCACAAATTAGCGCCAATTTCAGTTTATCGGAGTTTGGACTTTCTGCAGGAAGCTGGGCTTATACATCGTTTAGAAAGTACGAATTCTTATTTCGCCTGCCAAAGGAATTTTGATGAAGACTTAGATGGTAAGAATAAAAGTCTCTTGAGTAGATGCTCGAAAGTTGATCCCCTTGTGTTCCTGATTTGTGAAGATTGTGGGACGATTGGTGAAGTTGAGGAAAGCTCACTTGTTAATCTTATTAATAGTGTTGCTAGCGCCAATCATTTTGATGTAGAGCGTAGTCAATTAGAGATTAAGGGAACTTGTACCAGTTGCCAAAATCCGTCTATCAAAAAATCAAAGGCAAGTTCATAAACTGCGCAACTGTTATTTGTTTTGAGTGAGAAAAACCTTATGGCTGAGATGCCCGTTCATTCCAAAGAAGAAGATTTACCGCCCTCAAAAGAGAGTGCAAATTCTCTAGAAGGATCACAGCAAGAAATTCCTCTTATTGAAGCGCATTCAATTGGTTTTCTGCGCGATGGACGATGGATTTTAAAGGATATTGATTTTACAATTCATAAGGGTGAAATCGTAACATTAATCGGCCCTAATGGTGGTGGTAAAACAACCTTTGCCAGAATTTGCCTTGGTATTCTACAAGCCGAAGAAGGAAAATTGGTTAGGCAAGATGATCTTACAATCGGTTATGTTCCCCAGCGCTTAAAACTTGATCGAACTTTGCCTTTAACGGTGCGCCGGTTTTTAACGGTACGTCACAAAGTCTCTTCCAAGGATCTCTTGTCCGCCCTCATTGAAGTCGGTTCTTCTCACCTTATTGATACTCAGATGTCATCTCTCTCAGGCGGAGAGATGCAACGTGTTTTGCTTGCGCGAGCGCTTGTTAACAAACCTGATCTCCTCGTTCTAGACGAGCCTGCACAAGGGGTAGACTTTGCTGGTGAAGCCGCACTTTATGATCTTATCTCTAAAATTCGAGATCGGTTCGGTTGTGCTATTTTACTGATCTCACATGATCTCCATATCGTGATGGGTTCAAGTGACCGCGTGTTATGCCTTAATGGTCATGTGTGTTGTGCTGGTGTGCCAGAGCAGATTAGCCTTCATCCTGAATATGAAAGATTATTCGGACCTAACCGTGGGCAGACTTATGGTATTTATGCTCACAGTCATGATCATAGTCACGCACTTTCTGGTGAAGAGCTTGACCCTTGTTGTTCTCATGAACACCCCTCACCTGAAACACCAGAAACCGACCCAGAAGACAGCAAGGATAAACCTTAAGAATATGGATGACTTTATAATACGTGCAGGGCTTGGGGGCATCGGGATGGCGCTCATAGCAGCTCCTCTTGGTTGTTATGTTGTGTGGCAGCGCATGGCTTATTTTGGGGAAACCATTGCTCATTCTGGTTTACTTGGTGTTGCTTTTGGGCTTCTAACTTCGATCAATTTGACACTCGGTGTTTTCTTGGCGGCTGTGATGGTCACTTTTGGTCTCAGAGCTGTTGAGCGAAAAACATATTTAGCGAAAGATACAGCTCTTGGCCTTATCGCTCATGTGGTGCTCGCGCTTGGTCTCATTGTCACTAGCCAGTTTCAATCTCTGCAAGTTGACATGATGGGATTGTTATTTGGTGATATTTTAGCGATTTCCAAACTTGATCTCATCCTTGTTCTTGGAGGGCTCATTGCCATTTGGGGGCTGATTGCTTGGCTTTGGCAAGATATGATGGCTCTTAGCATTGACCGCGAGCTTGCACTTGCTGAAGGCGTCCGGGTTAACAAAGTTGAATTTCTACTCTCAATGGCAATCGCGGCAACGGTTGCTCTTTCTATGAAGCTTGTTGGCTTATTACTTGTAACCGCTATGCTTATCATCCCGGCAGCTGGTGCCATGGGGCTAGCTAGAACGCCTGAGCAAATGGTACTTTATACAGCGTTTATTTCCTGTCTTTCTGTTTTATGCGGGCTGTTTGCATCGTTCTATGTTGATATTCCTACCGGGCCAGCGATTGTTGTGGCGATGGCGTTCTTCTTCTTGTTAACCAGTTTGGTGAAACGTTAGGTCTAGGCCCCTTACTTTTTGACCTCTATAAGCTATGTTCAAGCGCTTTGAAAACTGGTATGTAACGGCAGAAATTAAGTGAAAGGTTCGCCCCTCGTGACGCTTCTTCCCAGACATAAAACAACACCGGTGACCGTTGGCACTGTTACCGTTGGCGGAGATGCGCCAATTGTTGTGCAATCCATGACCAATACGGACACGGCTGATATAGACAAAACCACAGAGCAAGTGGCTGCCCTAGCTCGCGCTGGATCAGAGGTGGTGCGCATTACGGTTGACCGTGAAGAAGCTGCTAAAGCTGTCCCGTACATTCGGGACAATCTGGCTAAGATGAATATTGAAGTTCCGCTTGTCGGAGATTTTCACTATATCGGCCATACGCTTCTTAATGATCATCCAGCGATGGCTGAAGCTTTGGCGAAATATCGGATTAACCCTGGTAATGTTGGTTTTAAGAAAAAGCGCGATACGCAATTTTCGCAAATGATTGAAACGGCTTTAAAATTTGATAAACCGGTTCGCATTGGTGTGAATTGGGGCTCGCTTGATCAAGAACTTCTTACCGGCTTAATGGATGAAAACGCTAAACTCGAGACCCCCAAAGACGCACGCGCTGTGATGCATGAGGCGATTGTGCAATCGGCTCTCCTTAGCACTGAGCGAGCTAACGAACTTGGCATGAGCAATGATAAAATCATCTTGTCTGCGAAAGTGAGCGCGGTACAAGACCTGATTGCGGTTTATCGTTTACTTGCCAGCCGCTCAAATAATGCGTTGCATTTAGGCCTAACGGAAGCGGGCATGGGCTCGAAAGGTATTGTGGCGTCTACTGCTGGGCTTGCTATTCTCTTACAAGAAGGGCTTGGTGATACCATCCGTATTTCTCTCACGCCAGAGCCTGGCGGCGACCGCACAAAAGAAGTGCAAGTGGGGCAAGAGATTTTACAATCGATGGGCCTTAGAGCTTTCATGCCTGTGGTTACTGCTTGCCCGGGGTGTGGACGCACAACCAGCACGGTTTTCCAAGAATTGGCGCAAGATATTCAAAACCATATCAATGCAAGTATGCCAAGTTGGCGAACGAAATATCCCGGTGTTGAATCTCTCAACCTTGCGGTTATGGGCTGCATCGTGAATGGTCCTGGCGAATCCAAACATGCTGATATTGGCATTAGCCTACCTGGCACTGGCGAGACGCCTGCGGCTCCTGTATTCATCGATGGGAAAAAAGCCATGACGTTACGCGGGGAGCGGATAGCTGAGGAGTTCCAGGCTATCGTTCAAGATTATATCGAAACCCGATATGGTGGAGAGGCGTAACGGTTTTTATCTCTCACGGCTATTCCATGAGCTGAAGCACATGGGCCTCCGAGGGGCGGCGCAACGCGCCGGGCTTCACTCTCGTTTCGCCATGTCCTGACGCCGAAATGGCGTCACTCCTTCTACAGTATTCATGTAATGTATATAGTCAATTGTACTAAGCTCAGGCTGATCTGGTACGCGGGAAAAAGATAGCTGAAGAGTTTCAGGTTATCGTTCAGGATTATATCGAGACAAGATACGGTGGAGAGGCGTAAGGTTTTTATCTCTCACGGCTATTTCAAACGCTATCGCGTTTGAGCCTGCGAGGGCGCGGTGCTAAGCACCGGACGCCATTGGCGTCATGTCCTTCAGCCCAAAGAAGGGCTGAACTCCTTCTTCATACAGTTCCTTTTGCGTTACTCCATGTCCTACTGCTTGAGAGAAGCAGTGCTCCTTCTTCGATAAGCAAGTATGTAAAGTAAAGAGTAATCCGCTTAGAATGATCTTGCATACGACAAAAAAATAGCCGCGCTTATCTTAAAAATAAGCGCGGCTATTTGAGTTTTATGGTGTAGGTTTTACATTTCTGCTTTGATAAACTGACCTTCTTTGATCACCACTTCTGGTGCAATGGTTTGTCGTTTACTTCCTTTGATTTTCATATCGAAGCGATAGCGACCTGCGCCAAGTGGCATAGGGCCCCATTTTTTATAGAGGCTTGTTTCTTGCTTGGTGTCCAGGTTCATGGCGTAAACCGTAAACTCACCTTTCACTTGGGTTTTAAATGTAATGCCAGAGGTGAGTTTTGGATCTACAAACCCTTCTTCCGTTACTTTTATTTCGCCAAATGGGGCGGCTTTCCAGCCATGTTCTTTTAGACGGAAGCTCACTTTATAAGTGCCTTTAGGTAAAATGGTCAGGCCTTGTTTGCGCATGCGAAGTTTGCCGCCCTTTTGATCTTCGAGCTGCACGTAATAAATGCGGTCTCCCCACTCTTTGCGCCATGTGAGGTTCATGCCTTGATCAAGCGGGTATTGCAGTAGCTCCCCTTCTTTTAAAGTTACTTTGCCTAAGTTCACTTCTGTATAGCCATGCTCACCCTGGCGATAAATTAAAGTGTAATCTCCAGCTGGTACAGGCACTGGGTCATAAACTGAATACCAGGCCGCGGCTTCGCGTTTGTGGTAGAACTTATGGATTTTTGAACCGTGTGGAATTAATTGCCAGTAGTAAGGGCGCTTCATTCCCTTAGGGGCGACAAGTTGGATGCCTGTTTTAATTTCAGCAATGCTCACTTCACCAGATTTTACGTCGATCACTTGTGGTAGGTTCACCTCATGTGCGCCATGCTCCAGATGGCGCCAGGCAATTTGATAAGAGCCGGGCATGACAACCATTTCATCTTTGGAGGTTTTTGCAATTACCTCTCCAGTTTCAGGGTCTAGAACTTTCCAATATTTTGGCTTCTTGGTCCATGAGGCCAGTTTTAATCGAATGGTGCCTGGGCCTTTGATTTTCAAGGTTGTGGTTTCAGCTTTTTCAACAACAGGTTCCACTACAGCTTCAACAGGTGGTGCCATTTCTATCGGCTCTTCAGTTTTGATGCTTTCTGTCACTTTATTGAGCGCTGTTGAAAGACCGTTATAATCATCGGCGGTGAAATACGCGCCGCGTCCTTTTTCTGCGATACATTGCAGCTGCTTGGCAGCAACGCCATCTACCGCATAACCAACAACATGAATTTTCAGATTTGAATGTGATTTTGCTAAAGCATCTGCAACGGCACAGGGGTCGCCTTTACAGGTTTCAAGGCCATCGCTGACCAGTACAATCGTTGTTGGGTCTTCAATGCCAGTTAAGGCTTTGCCGGCCATGGTAAGTGCGTTAGAAATAGGTGTTTTGCCGCGCGGCATTAATTGCCCGATTTGGTTGGCAATTTTTTGACCGCCCCCAGCTTGCGCTTTTTGGACCATTTCAATGTCGCTGCAATCACCTTTGCGGCGGTGGCCATAAGCGATTAAACCGGCTGACACGGATGAGGGTAATTGACCAACCACATCTTTAAGTACAGATTTGGCGGCTTTAATTTTGGTTTGTTTATCTGGCAACTGGCCCCACATGGACCCTGAAGCATCCAGAATAAAGAGTGACGTTTTATCAGCAAAGGCCGGGCTGATGAACAGCCCTGAAACCATCACCAATATTGATGTCAACAAACTCAACTTTTTCATTACACACATCCTTTGATCAGTTTATTGGTTTGAAATTTTTCGTTAAATCGCATTAAAATTCTTTGAGAGAACGCCTTTAATTTTGTGGTCGTGTTAAATCCAATAAATGGACGGACGAGCCCTTATCTGTACTGCCTGCGCTCTCTGTTCCAAGACCTGACATCACACTGTTCACTTGCTCAGCTATGTCCATTTCATGAAACCGTGAGGGGGGCTGGTAGCCATTTTCTTTATAGTCTTCTATGGCTTTCAACTCTTCATCAGAGAGAGGGCGTTGCTTGGGAGATTTGTCTTCATGGACATAATAGATCCGGGGATCTGTTGCTTTGGGTAAGTGTTTTGGGTCATGTAATGTGAAAAAAGCTGTGCCGTTTCCGCTTACTGGCGTGCCACCCTGATAGTTTCCACTAAATATATATTGGTTCTGCTTTTGCAGGTCAGCGCCGGCGATGAGCGCTACATCAGTGGGGATGGGGACAATTTCAAATTCTTTTTCCAGCAAGTTGGACACAAGCAAGCCAAGTTCTGCTGCGCCTGTTGTTCTTTTTTCTACATTCATATTACTAAAGCCCCAAAGAGACAGAGACTCGCCGGTTTTTGCTTTAAGAGATAATTTGAGGCGTAATTTGGAAGGAGCATAGCCGAGGCGTGTTGTGCTGCGCAGATCAGCATAAGTAAAGAGCATGTCTTTGAATTTGTTTTCATCATCGTGGCGATGAACGCGCTCAACCACTGAGCCTTCAATGGAAAAACGACCATCTTGAAGGTGATCAATACGGCAATAGGGGGCAGAGCCATTGCCGGGGTGGGGGGGCTGCCATTCGCACGGGCGAATGGTTTCATAGCGGATAACGCCTTCCCCTTTGACTGTGCCATCAGCGTAGATTTTTAAAGGGGCCCAAAGACCGAGATGCATTTGAGAAGCGGCATTTTCAGCTGCTGTGACTTTAAGAAGTGCGCCGAAACTATAGGTGAGTTGGGGGGTGTCTTTGGCTTCCCCGTTTTCTTTAACCTCATCTGCAATGACTGCGAGAGAAGGGAAGACCAGTGTTAAAAAACCGCATATACAAATCAATAAACCTAAATGAAATCGCCGCACAAAAGAACTCCACACTCAACTGATTGCTTCAAATGGGAATAGATTTATCAGAATCAGAAAAAAGAAGATTTAAAAGGATTGGTAAAATTTTACCTAAACCAGATCAGGAGACACTCAATCGAATTCATGGTTAATGGTGAATGAAAATGTGCCTTGAACGCAGGCATCAAAAACTGATTTTTGATTGATAAAACATTGTTTAGAAGGGCTAAATTTTTCTTTGCGCGCTTTTTTCATATCATTTGCGGTAAATAATTTCACCGGCTTTTCAAGTATGTAATCTTACTCATTTCCTTTTTATTTGCTCTAAACTCTGTTCGGTCCAATAAACCTTTCACACAATATTTGGTTTCATTTTAAGAGCTGAAGTAAAGCTCTAGATAGAGTGATGGGTAATCTAAATTCTGTATGAAGTCATAACCCGTTAGCTTGCCCAATCTTCCTTCACTCCACATTAAAAATATGCATTTCTTAAAAGAAGATTTAATTGAAGAAGAGCAATAGGGCGATTAAATTTGTATAAATTCCTAAATTCATTTCGTGTCATAGAAGGGTCGTCATTCGTGGCTGGGCCGAGCGCAGGGCTTTATTTATCGCAAATGGGAGCGGAGGTTATTCGCTTTGATCACATTGCTGGTGGCCCCGATTTTAAGCGCTGGCCTCTCGCAAAATCAGGTAGAAGTCTCTATTGGGAAGGTTTGAATAAGGGTAAAAAATCGATTGCTATTAACCTTTCTGATCCGGAAGGGCGTGAAATTGCCAAGGCACTGATTTGTGCGCCCGGTGAGGAAGGAGGCATGTTTCTGACGAACTATCCTGTTTCTGGTTTTCTCTCACATGAAAAATTGAAAGCTGAGCGCAGTGATTTAATCACCGTTCGCGTAATGGGAAAAGCTGATGGGGCCAGTGCGCTTGATTATACGGTGAATGCAGAAGTGGGCATGCCGCTCGTCACTGGGCCCGCAAGATTAGGGGATGAACCAGTTAATCATGTGCTTCCGGCCTGGGATTTGCTGGCTGGTTCTTATGCGACTTTTGCTCTTCTTGCGGCTGAACGCTCGCGGCGAGAAACATCTCTTGGCCGTGAGGTTTGTATCCCTTTGATGGATTTGGCAACATCAACTTTATCCAATTTGGGAATGATTGCTGAGGTTATTGAGGCTGGGGATGATCGTCCGCGTTATGGGAATGATGTCTATGGGTTTTTAGGGCGTGATTTTTTAACGGCTGATAATAAACGCGCGATCATTATGGCGCTTACCCCGCGCCATTGGGCCGGGCTTGTTAAATCTCTTAACATTGAAGAGGGGGTGCGCAAGATCGAACAGGAGAATGATGTTTCTTTTGATAAAGATGAGGGGCTTCGTTTTATTCACCGCAAGGCGATTAATGAGTTAATTAAAGCTGCGGTCTCTCAGCGCCAAAGCGCAGAATTATTTGCCACATTTAATGAAAATAAAGTATGCTGGGGACCTTATAAAACAGTCTATGAAGTCTCTCAGGATCCTGATTTGGTAACAGATAATCCTGTTTTTACAGAGCTATCTCATAAAAGCGGGTTGACTTACCCGACAGCGGGCTCAGCTGCTCTTCTGCCAGATGAAGAGAGGCAGAGCCCTGTTCGTGCGCCTTATCTTGGCGAACATACTGATGAAGTGTTGCTCGAGGTTTTAAAACTAAGTTCAAGTGAGGTTGGCCGCTTGCATGATAAAAATATTGTGGCCGATAAGAAAATTCAATGACGGAAACTTAAGGAATGAAGCTACGTTCTCTCCTCTTTGTCCCAGGTGACAGGCCTGACCGAATGGAAAAAGCCCTTACGCTTGGTGCAGACGCGCTCATCCTTGACCTTGAAGATGCTGTTTCGCTTGAGAATAAAGACGCTGCCCGCGAGCATGTTGCCAAGTTTTTAAATGCCTCACGTGAGCATGGGGTTCATTTACTTGTTCGTATCAACCCGCTTGATAGTGGTTTTAGCCAAATTGACCTAAGTGCTGTTTTAGGCGCCTCTCCTGATGCGATTATGTTGCCCAAAGCGGATGGCGCCGAGGCGGTTCGTCAAACTCTCTCTCTTATGGAAGAAGTCGGCCACAGTGTTCCCATCCTGCCATTGACGGTAGAGACACCAGACGCTCTTTTCACCTTAAACGAATATCAAACTGTGCCAGAAAATCTATCTGGTTTGACCTGGGGGGCTGAAGACCTCTCTGCGTCTCTTGGCACAAAAGGTAGCCGGGATCATGAGGGGCAATTACGAGAGCCCTTAAAATTAGCGCGCTCTCTGATTGTCTTTGCAGCGGGTGCTGCTGGTATTCCGGCCATTGAAACAGTTTTTGCTGATTTTAAAAATGAAGAGGGGTTGAAGCTTGCAGCTAACCAGGCGGCACTTGATGGGTTTTCTGGCATGATGGCCATCCACCCAGCGCAAGTTCCTATTATCAATGACGCTTTTACGCCAACAGCGGAAGAGATTGCGCACGCCAGACTGGTTATTGAGGCTTTTGAAAAGAACCCAGGGCAGGGGGCTCAGCAAATCAAAGGTAAAATGATTGATGCCGCTCACTTAAAGTTGGCTCAATCTTTAATTGAGAGATCATCATGAGTGAATATTCAAAATGGTTAGGACGCAGTGAGATTAAAAAAGATGTGATTTCTAAAGCTGGCGTCACGCGGTTTCAGGCAACATTAAGCGCATCGCAAGATGAAGTTGTGCCACAAGGGTTTCACTGGTGTACTTGTTTGCCAGAAACGCCAACAGATGAATTGGGCGTGGATGGCCACCCGCCAAAGGGTGGGTTTTTGCCGCCTATTGAGTTGCCGCGCCGTATGTGGGCGGCAAGTGATGTTGAGTTTATGCAGCCCATTGAAATGAACTCTGATATTGAGCGCCATTCAAAGATAAGCAACATTACAGAAAAATCAGGCAAAACCGGTGCTCTTATTTTTGTTGAGGTTGATCATCTGATTAAAGCGAATGACAAGGAAGTGATCCGCGAGCAACAAACGATTGTTTATAGAGAAGCCACAACAACCAAAGCCCCCTTGCCGGCCTCTAGACCAGAGAGTGGAGAGACCGTTGATTTATCTGACTGGGAGTGGACAAGGACAGTCACACCCAACACATCACTGCTTTTTAGATATTCGGCTTTGACGTTTAATTCGCACCGCATTCACTATGACCGGACTTATGCTGAAAATGAAGAGCTTTACCCAGGCCTTGTTGTGCATGGGCCTTTGATGGCAACGCTTTTGCTTGACCATTGTGCAAGACAATTTGGTCCGAATGCACTCTCGCACTTTTCATATAAGGGGCTGTCTCCGGCTTTCGTTGACCAACCTCTTCATATTGTTGGCCGGGGGGAAAAAGACCTTGAGTTAAGAGTAATCGGCGCTGATGGCCGCACTGTTGTAAAAGCAAGTGCGGTTAGAAGCAGTGACGACTTTTCATAAAACACTCTAGACGAGTGCGCCATTATTCGTGACAGTGCGGTGCGCTGCCTGGTAAGCTGCGCGCCTTAGTTCTCGCGAAAATTCTTCATTTTCGACGGTGCGGGATAGGACCATTCCCCCAACACAAAGAGATGACAATACAAGTGCTGTTTGTCTTCTATCACTACTCTTTAAACAATTATTCTCGAACAAAGACACCATAGCTCTCAAGAGTTGTTCATAAGCTTCACGAACTTTTGGCCCGGCGCGGGCGGCGTCAGAGGGAAGAGCAATCATCGGACATTGGCCCTCAAGGTCACCAAGATGCTCATCTGATAGATAACTTTTTAACATAGCTAGAACAGAAGAAATGTCATCTTCACTGGTGGGATCAACACCTGCTTCGTCCCGCCACTTTTTACCTCGACCGTTGAGAAAACCAATAACAGCTTCAGCATAGAGTTCATCTTTGTTTTTGAAGTGGCTGTAAAAACCGCCGCGAGTTAAACCAGCTTTTTCCATAATCTCATCAATTGAGACTTCGTGTAGACCTTTCAAATTGAACAGAATTCTGGCGCACTCAACGATTTTCTTTCTGCTCTTAGCCTTGTGTTCTTTGCTTAGCGGCATTTGCTTCCTCCGTTCTTAGCTGATCACCATAAAAGAAATTTATATATGTTGTTGAACATATCAAAGTTTTTTTTAAGCTGCCTTCTTAGATGACTAACTGAATGGACAACAGTGAAAGGAAAATAATGAAACTTTACAATGGAATGGCACCTAATGGATTGCGTGTAACGGTTTTTCTCGCAGAAAAAGGGATTGAGATCCCAACGGAAATCACAAACCCACTAGATGGAGCGACGCGCACTGATGCTTTCTTGAAAATCAACCCACTAGGAGAAATCCCAGCGCTGCAACTTGATAGTGGTGAGGTCATTACAGAAAGTATTGCCATCTGTAGATACCTTGAAGAGTTGCACCCAGATAAGCCGTTGTTTGGTGCAAATAAGCTAGAACGTGCACGGATTGAGATGTGGAACCGCCGCATGGAACTTCGCTTATTCAGAGCGATCGGAGATGTGGGTCTGCATGAGTTTGAATTTTTTAAAGATAAGATAGAACAAATGCCCGATTATGCTGAAACGCAAAAGCGTGCGTTTTTAAAAGAGCTAAGTTGGCTCGATGAAAGTCTTTCTGATGGGCGGAGCTTTATTGCTGGTGAAACATTTAGTGTTGCGGACATTACCGGCGCTGCTGCACTGATGGTCGCACAATTTGTACAGCTCACTATTCCTGATGAATTGAGCCATGTTAAAAAATGGACTGGTGAGATCATGTCACGTCCTAATTTTCCAAAACCGTCTGCTTAAGGGAGATCACTCTATGGACACGATATATCTACCCGTCACTTTCACTTTTATCAGCCTTTATGCGATTTCTCTGCCAATTTTATCTGGGTGGGTTGGCCTTTATCGAGGCAAGGTCAATATTTTGCGCAGTCACGGCAATGATCCCATTTTATTCAAACGAATTCGGATTTATGGAAACCTGATAGAAGTTGCACCTGCATTTGCTCTGATGTTGGCTGTCTCGGAATTTTTGGGATTAACACATAACTGGTTATGGGCAGCTGTTGGTACTTTTCTTGTTGGCAGATTTTTACATTACTGCCTCTTTGATAGTAAAGCACGTGGTGCTGCTATGGGATTGACTTTATTCCCTGCTGCCCTTCTAGGCATCTGGTCGCTTTTGAAAATCTGGATGTTCTGACAATCGATATGGAGCGAAAAGCTGCTAAATAAATTTTAAGGAGACAAGGATGGCCATAGATAAAGAACTGACAACACGCTTTCGAACGATGCTTGAAGGGCAAGCTGGTCTCTCTGAAAAGAATATGATGGGAGGGACCTGTTTTTTCATAAATGGTAATATGGTTGGCGGAGCCGATTGCTCGAAAACTGGAGAGCGGCGATTTATGTTTCGCGTTGGCAAACCAAATGTGGATGAGGCCGAACAATTGCAAGGGGGCGAAGCAATGCACCAAGGTGGAAAACGCATGACCGGATTTTATTTTGTCAATTCTGACGAACAGCCCGAAGTTGTAATCCAGCAATGGTTTGAACTGGCGGTTAGGCACGCAGCAGGATTACCAGCCAAATGACAGGATTTAATGATCAAACTTTTTCGTTTTTAAAAGATTTACATAGTAATAATAATCGTGACTGGTTTGAGAACAATCGTCAAATCTATCTCACTCATGTTAAGCAAGCGACGCAACAATTTGTTAGTGGCCTTGCAGACTTACTTGAAGTTGAAACCGGCCACTCTATTCAGCACAAAATTTATCGCATCAACCGGGACTTGAGGTTCTCAAAGGACAAAACACCTTATAACACTCATATTCACATGTCGCTCTGGTCTGCTGATGGTGGTGCAAACACCCCGTGTTGGATGATTGGGTTGGAGCCTGGGAAGCTGACATTTGGGGCTGGCCTTATGAGCTTTTCTCCCAAACAACTTGAGAGTTGGCGCCAGCTGATTCCATCTCCCAAAGGAGAAGTGTTAACTCAGCTATTAACCGATTTAACATCTCACAACTGTCGCCTTCCTGAGCCAACGCTTAAGCGTATTCCTAAACCATTTGAGCAAGATCATCCGCAAGGTGAGTTGCTGCGCAGAAAAGGCCTGACTGTTTGGCGCGATACATCTAAAACGCAGCTCTGTTTCGGAGAAAAGGGAGCGCAAAACTGTCTTGCAGAATTGCTTTCATTCCGCCTGTTAATGACATGGTTAGAGGACAATCTGGGAACGGTTGATCAATAATAATGAAATTGGCCCTACATTCACTATAACGACTAAGTTACAGGATTAATTTTGTGCACTTCCACTGTTGTGTGAGCAACAGTGTTAAGTTGATTTAGTAGGGCTTTGTATTCCGATGAGCTTTTAGGTGCTGTCGAGGCAATTGACACTATCACTGAATGGTGTCCTGGTCCAACCTGCCAAACATGAAGATCAGCAATGGTATCGTTTTCGTTTTCAAGTGCTTCGCGTACTTTGCCTTCCAAGTTTCCATCACGGGGCACACGATCTAGCAAAATGCCTCCTGTATCTCGGATCAAACCCCAAGACCAACGTGAGATTACAATCGCGCCCACTATCCCCATAAGAGGGTCTGCCCAAGACCAACCGTAAGCCCGACCCAACAGGAGAGCGACAATCGCAAGTACAGAGGTCAATGCATCAGCTAAAACATGTAAGTAAGCTGCCCGCAGATTGTTGTCCTGCCCATGACTATGTTCATGGTGATCATCGTGATTATGTCCATGATGATGATGTGAGTGGCCATGGTGGTGATGGTCATCTTTCAATAACCATGCACTGAGTAAGTTCACCACAAGGCCAACAACAGCAACCATGATGGCCTGTTCGAAACTGATTGGAACGGGCTCAACCAATCTCAAGAAACTTTCCCAGCCAATAAGCACTGCGATCAGCACCAAGGCTATCGCGCTTGCAAAACCAGCCAGATCACCGACTTTGCCTGTACCAAAACTGAAATTGGGATTGGCCGCGTTTTGCCTTGCATAGCGATAAGCCAAAACCGCGATTAGCATGGCTCCTGCATGGGTCGACATGTGCCAGCCATCTGCAATTAGGGCCATTGAACCAAACCAATGGCCTGCAGCGATTTCAACAATCATCATCAGGGTGGTCAGCGCGATGACAAGCCAGACCTTTCGCTCGTTGCGAGCTTGATTTGCTCCGAGGAAAAAATGCTCATGCTTGAGAGCTGATAAATCTTGGTTACTCATCACACACCCTTTGGTTTCAGCCATTTATTTAATATAAGACTTTAGAATTTGGATTACTTCTGCAGCACTTTTCTCGCGCTCTGATGCAGTTGGAGCATCGATCACATGACTGCGTATATGTTCTTCAAGCACTTCGTTTGTAAGGCCCGTGATTGCGCCTCGTATCGAGGCGATTTGCCTTAGTACCTCACCGCAGTCGGCTTCGGCATCTAAAGCACGCTCAACACCTTCAACTTGACCTTTGATCCGACGAAGTCGGGAAATCAGTTTTGATTTATCTCGGTTAAGGTGAGACATAGCTAGCTCCAATATAGTATAGGGGGTTATACTATTTTTACTCGAAAAGAGCAATCTAAATATCATATTGGCGCATATCAGTGTATCATCTGCATATCTCATTTTATGTTGGGGGATCGGCATTCATGGCTAGAAAAAGCAAAACGCGGCAAACACTGGAAGAGATTCTGCAATCGACATCAGAAACATTATTTCCTGACAAGATGGGTCAGGAGAAAATTTCTGTCGATACGAAAGATTGCTGCAATGATACACCCCTTCATATTCTCACACATCGAGGCAATGATTATGGATGCCAATTGATTATTGAAGCTGGCGCTGATGTTAATGCGGTTGGCGATTTGGGGTATACTCCGCTTCATTATGCAGTCATGACAGATAATGTTAAAATGATTGGATTGCTTTTGAAATATGGAGCGAACCCGGCAATCGCCTGCGAGTTTGGAGAAACGCCGATTGATATTGCTAAGCGCCAATCTCCGGAGACACTTAAGGCTCTGCGTAAAACGGATTGAGGACGTTTTTGCTAACTCTTTTGTTAGTCCTTAAAGAGAGACAGAGGTATAGCTATGACTTTGACAAACCAAATAAGTTTCATCAGCCGATTGCTCTTTTTAATTGGTTTATGTCTCTTTCTATCACCGTATGTCTTTGCCACACAGCTGCTTGCTGAAGATGGCCGCACAGTTTATGAAGCCACTTGCAAACGATGCCATGGACCGCTGGAAGAACAAAGCTCCTCACTAACTGCGCCTGTTATTCCGGTTGTAATGCTTCCGTTAGGGCCTGACCTCAAAGGCGTGTTTGGACGTCCTGCTGCTATTGTTAAAGGGTTTCAATATTCAAAAGGCATGGAGACCTTTGCTCAAACTGGGGCCGTTTGGGATCGGGCAACACTTGATCTCTACCTTACAGATTCAAGAAAACTGGTGCCTGGTACTTTTATGTTTATAAAAGTACCGACTAGCCAACGTACAAAGATAATTGACTATCTTGAAAAAGTTGCACCTTACCGGCCGTAATAGTGAGCAAAAGTCTCTTCTTTATAAAAAAGAAGAGACTTGAGGTTTAGTAAGTGAATTCCGAATATTTTTACAATCACGCTGGCATAGCCGCGTAACCGTACGCATTGTTCGACCGCATTGTGCCGGTTTTGCGATATTCAGCTTTCGCGAGGGCTAAGTTATCGGTCTCATACTTATCGATCTGGCCGAAATCCATTTTCCATTTGTAGATTTGCGATGAATTCAAACCGAATATTTTACGCTTAACCTCACCATTGGCTTCGCCAAGCGGAGTATTCCAACCCATCTTTTTCATCATGTCTTCAGGGATTTCCATACGGCGCATCGCTTCAATTTGCCATTGTGGTGAACCGTACCATACTGAATCAGTGCCCCAAACAACCCGGTCTGGTCCCATTTCGTTGACGAGTTGTCCAATGAAGGCTGCACAAAAACGCGGATTGGTCACGCAGCTTGAAGCGAAGCTCGTGCCGATCTCAGCCCAGACATTATTGACATCGTATTTTTCAGGGATCCGTGCGAGGTCAGTTGACCAACGTATGTAACCTGATTTTTCAAACTCGGCCATTTCTGCTTCTGGCGAGTGCATGAGATAAGGCCGCAGCGCCGAGTGATAAATCACAAAGTTCAGTCCCGGCCAATCTTTGGCAGCTTGGCCAAGGTCATTCACGGTTGCGCTTTCCCACGTGCCTTTAAATTTCTTTTCATAGTCGAGTGGCATCAATCCTTTGTGCACACAGATCGTGTTGATACCTGCCTTTAGTGCTTTTTCATAGAAGGGATAAACCAACTTTTCATCATCCAACCGCCAGGAATATTGTGATGGTCCAAACGGATCACCGATGGTGTAGGTTTTCCATGACACAGGTTTGAGCACTTCGATTGCCCGGTCGACCTCATCCATCCAGCCTTCCTTGGATGGTTCAATAACAGAGTGCCCCATCAAACGTGTGGTGCCGGCAAATTTGTTGACCGCTTTACATGCATCTTGGATGGAATCGTTGCCAAGTAAATTCCAGGTTGGATCATCAAATACCGCACCTGAGATAATGGCAGCTTTGGTATCAGAGTCGAAAAACATCTCTTTTACATAATTATCAAATTTATATTTTATGAGTTGTGCCCCGTCCTCACCTAACGCTTTGTTGACACCCATATCAATCGCCCATTGGCGCAGTCCTGACAGGCCTTCTTGTTTAAAATCATCACGAACAAAATGAGTTTGTGCATCAAAAATAAATTGGCCTTCTAATTCTTTTGCCCGCTCTTCTGCGGCATCGATATCAGTGGTGTGGGCTTTCGCCACATCGAACACATCACCATAAACAGCGTTCATCGCTGCAAAGGAAACGGCCATGCCTGATGCTGTGGCGAGAAAATTACGCCGAGACATGTTTAAACGTTTTGAATGTTCGTCGGCCATTTCCTTAACCATCGCCTCAACCCGTTTTTGGTCGATTGTCTGGGCAAGTGGATTATATTCACCGTTAGATACTATCTGAGTTGGCACGGGAGACGGGAAAAGCTCTTCAGCCGGGCGCAGTTGCTCCAGCTCCTCGTCTGTTATGTGCACACCAGCATGTCTTTCTTCAGTCATTTCTTTAACTCCCCTTTTTTTTATCTCAGAAGATATGTGGCAGTTATTATTATTTTTGATGCCTGATTAAGTCTGTCTCCGATTGTTTGGATCTTACTGATAAAAGTTTAGTACCAAGCTCACTGCATTGCAAAAAGCTTCTACTTTTGATCTAGGAATTACTAAGCGGCTAGCACCCTGTTTATGTGGGAATTTTATCATAAATTTTAGGCGTTTAAGCTTTCAGCTAGGACAGCTTCAAAAGCAGACTTCGTCCTTTAGTATAGCGTCACGAATACCCGGAAAATAACGAGGGAAATGGCTGAATAAAAAATCAAAACCGGCTAGTTAATTGATAGTGCCAAGCGCAGGCCGCCCCAATGTTGGCCAGCCACCAAGATCGGCATTGAGATGTCTTTCATGAAAACACTTTTACCACCGCCTAAATCGCGCAAATAAGTTTGTACCAGATGTTCTTTTTGGTTCCTGCCAGCTTTCAAACCAGTTGGATCATCGAATATGCGTTTGTTTCTGCAATGAGATGCATTCCAAACCGGGTCATCTCCTTGGGGCTCTGAATATTCTTTATTGTGAACGGGCAGATAACCATTTCTGTCAACGGCGGCGCAGAAAATAATGCTCCCATCCATTTGCTTCACAGGATCAATAATTTGCGGCAAGATACTCTCTAGGAAGGGGAGAGCTCTTGTTGTGACTTGCTCTGGGTTTGAGCCTGGGATGGGTAGATAGGCTTGATCGAATAAATCTTCTTTTGTAATTTTGTCATCTCTTAATCCACCTTCGAATTCTCTCACAATCATGTCTCTGCTGGACCTTAAAATATCCAGGTACTGCTGCTCTTTCTTCTCTGCTTGTTCAATGTAGGCTTCAAGAGCACCTTGCACATCGGGTCCAACTTCAACGAAGCGGAACCTGGTACCAAGTGGTTGAAACCCTTGAACATTGGCGAACACTTTTCCTATGTTTTCAAAGTGGATCTCAACTGCAGAGCCAATGGTTAGAACTCCCTCTTTCAAATCGATGAGAGATCCTTCAACCGAGATATCTCTTGCTGTTGCATGATGGGTTGTTCCATTTGATGTTAAGGTGAGGGGGATGCCACACGGCAGCCTTGGATGGGCACGGCTATCAATATCGGCAATGCTATTTGCTGTCACTGCGAGGCGATGACCTAATTTATCAAAGGTAAGATTAATAACACCAACTTTACTGCCCAAAACATCAGAGACACGCCTTAAATCTGAAACGGTTTTCGTAAATGTATTGATCGGATTGCGTTGTTCAATTGCGCCATTTGCAGCTGCTTGTGCGTTTGCGCTCAGCTCATTCAGCGCGTTTACCTGACTTGAGACATTTCCAGAGACTGAGTTAGCGGCCAAATTCATTTGGTCAATGATGTTTGTGATTTCACTCATATTGACAACCGTCGTGCTTACGGCATCTTCAACACGCGTGATGTTCTCACTGATTTGTCTAGCAGCGTTAGCGGTTTGCTCTGAAAGCGCCTTTACCTCACCTGCTACAACTGAAAAACCTTTACCTGCTTCACCCGCTCTTGCAGCTTCAATTGTGGCGTTTAATGCGAGCAAGTTTGTTTGGCGAGAGATGGTATCAATTAAAGCCGTGATATCTGAAATGCGCAGTGCAGTTTCTTTTAACTGCTCGATCGTGGTACCTGCAACATCGGTTTTTTCAACAGCATCACCAACAAGTTTTGACATGTTCTCAGCTTGTTGACCAACCTCTAAACTATTTGATTGAATTTCTTCAGCCCGGGCGGCAACTGATTGTATTGCATCGCCGGTAACCTCTGAACTGCGGTCAACGATTTCAACGCCTTCACTCATATCTTCAATAGAATGGGAGAGATCATCACTGGCACCATTTAAATCATCACAAAGGCTGATAAGCACATCTTTTGACTGCTCTAATTCTTCAGAAATTGCTGTTGAAAATTGTAAAGCTTCTTGGCGTTTTACTTCATCTTTTTCTAGCTCGAAATAAGCAGAGAGCGCGATGTTCATATCTATAAAGACAGCGCGGACCAGACTGGAAATTTGTGAACAGAGTTTATCGTCATTTTTAATCAGCTGAGGGACAAATGCCTCCAACAAATAGGAATAGGCCGCGATGTAATCTTTAGGATTAAGGCCAATGCGCATGTGAGCAGCACCAACACGATAGGACCGATCACGTAACTCATCTGTGATTTCCCCTGTTAGCAGAGACTGCCAGTGGTCCATTTGATCTTGTTTGAATTTGGTTTCATCAGGCCCTTTTTCTAATAGATCTTTCAGCTCTGGTGTTGCATTTGTTGCTTCGTAAAAAGCATCTAGAATTTGGGGAAATTCTTTTGCAAGGAATGTACTTAGTTCAGGCAGGACTGAGAGTTGATCGCTATTAAATTGATCTAGCCGGCTGGATAAGTTTTGCTCAACTGGCATGTTGGCCTCTTTAAATCATAGCAAACACGCCCCTTTAAATTTAAGGGCCGAATTGCAACGTCACAATGATTGATATTTATTTAAAGAGGTTAGTTAGTAAGGCATTAAATAGAGATAAATTACGATCGGTGTGCTGAGTAAAAAAATTGATGATTACTCGCTATCTTTCTATCATGAAGTTATTGACCTCTCACCTTTCATGAGACTGATCTTAAAAATTTTGTGAGTTAAATTTCTTTCGTAAACTTATCTTTTTTTAATTTTTTAGGCGGTGGTTTGCGCCATAATTTTTTCAGGTGCAGATTTTTAGAAAGCTTCCTTTTCTTTATATCAATTTCTACCTGTTCTGGGGTTGATAAGAATTTGTTTTGATCTTTGTCGTAAAATGAGATGATTTGGTCAATTATTTTTAAATATTCTCCCTTTTCAATGATACCGTTATTATTGGTGTCAAATGAGAAGGGGATCTGCTTGTTAATGACAAGGCTGTAACGGTTATAACGATTGTTGAAGCTCTTTTCATTCACGTTTTTTTCGACATGATTTTTCATTTCATTGAAAGAAATTATCTCGTCACCATTTTTGTCCATGACCAAATCAGCTAAGATCATATCATTCAAAGCTTGTTCAAATTGTTCTCTGGTTTTGCGGATAAATGTGCGGCCTGAGCGCAGAGATCTGCTTGCTCGTTTATGATAGAAGATTTTAAGCTCTTTTTTTGTGACTTTAAAATCTCTGTCCAAATCTTTCATCAACCAAGATTGAATTTTAAACGCATAGGTTCTTTGTTTTTTTTGACGCTCTACAATTTCGAAATCTTCAGCTGAAATGCCATCTCCTTCAAAATCTGATTGATCGAAGGTTTCTAAGAATTTATCACGAAGGGAACCGATTGAGACAATATAGTCACGACCGATACGTTTACGAACTAGGTTTTTATATTCAGATAATCTTAGTAAGGTCCAATCTTCAGCTGGAAGGCCAAGCTCATTTGCTTTAAGTGAAGACATGGGAAGTGCTAGTGAAAGTATGAGTGAGATAAGCGCACCTAAAATTGCAAATGATAATTGACGCTTAAAGCTGGATGAATTGATCTGTAGCACTGAACACTCCCTCAACATTTTAAATACCTTATATTTCTCATAGATTTACGATAAAAAAAGGACAGTTTAAAGGCATAAATTTAGTTCTGTCGATCGCACACAAAATATGTCGCTTCTCTTAAACCTTCTGCCTTATCTCCAAAAGGCTCCAAAGCATAAAGGGCTCCCTCTTTTAAATTAGAGAGAAACGTGATCGCTTTGTCTTGTCCTAAAATTGAGACCAAGGTGGCTTTGCCCTGAGCTTCATCTTTGCCAGCGGTTTTGCCTAAGTCATTTGTTGAACCCTCAATGTCTAACAGGTCATCTTTGAGCTGGAAGGCAAGACCTATTTTTTGACCAAAAAGTTTGATGGCTTCTCTTGAATGATGATCTGCACCGCCAATGATTGCGCCAGCTTCAGCTGCAAACGAAATGAGCGCGCCGGTTTTTTGTGAATGGATCATCAGGATATCTGCAAAGTTCACATCATCAGAATTTTCAGCGGCCATATCTCTAACTTGTCCGCCAACCATGCCAGCTTTTCCTGCAGCTTTGGCAAGCCCATTCACTAGCTGAGATTTAATATAGGCATTGGTTGGGGTTGTTTGAGTGGTTAAAATTTCAAAGGCTAGAGTTTGCAGACTATCGCCCGCTAAAATGGCGGTTGCTTCACCCTTTTCTTTCCAAAGTGTTGGGCGGCCACGGCGCAGTTCATCATTATCCATGGATGGTAAATCATCATGAATGAGTGAGTAACAATGAATACATTCGATCGCTAATGCTGCCTCATTGACCAATTGCGGATCTGACTTAAACATTGATGCCGTCTCTGTCACGAGAAAGGGGCGCAGACGTTTACCGCCATCCAAGCTTGAGTAACGCATGGCCTCAAGTAAGCTTTCAGGCGTTTCATCATCTGAAGCTAAATGCGCTTTTAATCCGTTTTCGACTTTCGTTACGGCTTTTTCTAATTTGGTTTTAAAATTTTCTGTTGTCATTAATTTGTACAATCACTGATCTTAGTTTATGGCTTAGCTCTTGCATTCATTTATGCAGTGGTCTCAATTTTTTTCTTTAGGTTGTAGACTAATAAATTAACCTAAGTTTGCATTCTCTCTCTAATACGTGTTTAAAGACCATATAATTTTTTAAAGCTTACCTTTGTGACTTAGAGTGTTATGGCTGTGTTTGGCAAGAGTAATAAATTATTTAATCTCCCGTTCTCTCAAGTGCGGATCTTTCAAAAATCACCGCTTGGATTGCTTTGGTATGTCTTTTCTCGCATTGTGATTGGGGCCTTCGCCGCTGCAGTACTTCTTATCTTTACCCTAAGATATATCAATCCACCCACATCTACGGAAATGCTCCGACACTCCTTGCTTGGCGGTAAGGTGAGCCATGAATGGGTTGATATTGAGAAGATTTCTCCCCACCTCATCCGTGCAGTGATCATGTCTGAAGATGGGCAATATTGTCGGCATAATGGCATTGATTGGCGCCAAGTTGAAAAAGCTTGGCAAGAAGCTTTAGAGGGAGCTAAAAAACCCCGCGGGGCCAGCACGATTACCATGCAGACCGCGAAAAACTTATTTTTATGGGCAGATCGCTCTTATATCCGCAAAGGTCTGGAGCTTCCTATGGCCTATATGATGAACTTAATGTGGTCTAAACGGCGGCAAATAGAGATTTATCTCAACATCGTTGAATGGGCGCCAGGTGTTTATGGGGCTAGAGCTGCCGCACGCCATCATTTTAAACGGAAGCCTCATCAATTAACCGCCACTCAAGCCGCGCGATTAGCTGCTGCCTTACCAAACCCAATTGTGCGCCGGGCTGGGCGCCCTGGGCCTTATACGCGAAAGATTGCTAGTATCATTAAAAAAAGAATGGCGAATGCTAGTCCATGGGTTAAGTGCGTTATTAACTAGGCCGTAAACACCTGATTTACAATTCGTTTTATGATTTTTATCGATATTAATGCATTAAATGCTAGCCAAAATATCAAAAGACATGTATATCAACGAGCTTAATCCCTGGCTTTATGGCTCTTAGGGTGTTTTTCGCATGAAATTTTTACAGCTTTCGTCTGATCTTACATTATTTTCAGACGGCGACGTCTTTGTTTAGGGGACACCCTGATTTATCAAAGTTTGAGCGCTAAATGGCTGTTTTAACTAGATATTTGAGGTAGAGGCTGTTATGGCAGTTCCAAAAAGTAAGATCACGCGCATGAAGCGCGGCCACCGTCGTTCAGCTGATGCGCTGAAAAACCCGACATATATTGAAGATAAAGAGTCTGGCGAATTGCGCCGTCCGCACCACATTGACCTAAAAACAGGCATGTATCGTGGTCGTCAAATTCTTGAAGCCAAAGAAGAATTTTAGACACTAGTGTCTTTTTTATAAGTGAATTCCAAAACGCTGCTCTGAATTGTCTCGGTTAAGAGATTATTTGGGTGGCGTTTTTTACGTTTCAATTATTTTTCTCTCACCGCTATTAGTTTTAGGTGCGCTCCAAATTGCCCAGTAGCAACCGACTTTTTTAGCTATGGCTTCAGGTTGCCCACTTTCTTGATGCGGCTTCAGTTTCCCACCAGAAACCGCCGCTAACAACCGCCTTTTTAGCTATGGCTTCAGGTTGCCCACCAGCAACCGCCATTGACCTTTTCTTTCTTCAAATTTATGGTTAATATTCTGATTTAAAAAACTGATATTGTTTGATTATCATCTTTGCATACATGAAATGGAGCTGATTTATGTTGCTGAACCTGCCTTGGACGATTGTTTCTCTGATTTTATATAACATCATCGCTTTTACTGGCAGTGCGGACGAAACAGGCGATCATGCCTCAACTTTTGGAACACAGCTCTTTTCTATGGGGCTTATTTCTGGTGGGACATGGACCTTTACCATTGGTGACCTTGTTTTATTAGTCGCTTTTCTAGCTTTGTTTGTAGAAATTATTAAATCTGCCCGCACATCAGACATTACATTAATTGACCATGCGCTTTCAGTCATTGTATTCATTATCTGCTTAATCGAATTTATTATGGTGCCTTTTGCAGCAACATCACTGTTTTTCTTTATTATGATAACAGCCTTGATTGATGTAATTGCTGGCTTTTCCGTTAGTCTTACGGCTGCACGTAGAGATATGGGTATTGGTGGGTAGTTAAAATTACTAAAATGACCAGTCTTTTAGCTATTATTGCACATTGGTCATATTAATTACTTTTATTTAGCTTTATATGTAAAACAGATTTTAATTGAGAAATTCGCATGTGATGCGATCGGTGATTTTGAGGAGTGGCCCTTATGATTTTGAGTTTACCTTGGTTGTTAGTTTCGGTGATTGTTTATAATATCATCGTCTTTCTTTTTGGCCCTGATCAAGCTGATGCTTCAGGTGTATTTGACCCATCAGTTGTTTTTAATGAAGTGCTCTTTCAAGTTCCAATGCTTTCTGGTGCGACTTGGAGCTTTACGCTTGGCAATCTCCTTGTGATTTTATCACTAGGACTACTCTTTCTTGAAATTCTTAAAGCGACACGAACAGGTGGTAACAGCCTTGTTGATCACGCCCTCTCAACTTTGGTATTCGTTATCTGTTTGATCGAATTCCTCGTTGTAAAAGAAGCTGCTACATCAGTCTTCTTTATCATTATGATTATTTGCTTGATTGATGTAATCGCTGGCTTCTCAGTGACGATCCGTGCTGCACGGCGTGACCTTAATGTTGGTGCCGGTTTACCAACTCACTAAACAAAGATTTTTATTTAAACAATCAAGGGCACTCAATTTGAGTGCCCTTTTTTATTCAGTAACTAGACTTAATACTTATAAATACTAAATCTTTTTCAATTCAACATGTGATGGAAACTGCCAATTTGCATGATATTGGGTGGTTTTTTGGTAAGCTTCCGTCGTTTCTTTTGGGTTTGCCCATTCTTCTTTCAACGGTTTTTTTTGGTCTTTTACGTACTGATTATAAAAAATCACTTTCGCACCAAAAGGTAATATTTTCTGCGACTTAGTGCCTTTTCTTCGATCACCTTTACGTCTCTCAATAAACTCCGGTTTTGGGCTTGCGCGTTTTTTCGATAGATTTTGTTTTATTTGGGTGTACCCTAAATCTATCGTTTGATTAGAGAGAGTACCGATTACTTGGTTTTTAACGCGCATGATTAATAACTCTGTCCCAGATTGAACCATTTGTTTTTAAAAATTTGTTTTTTTTAAACAAATGAAGTGCTGATTTCATTTTTAATATGAAAAGAGCAACTTTTGAGCCAAACCTTCGCGAAATTAACCAAGAAACAACACTAATATGCAATTGTTACTGAAACGCTGTTTTTCCCAAACTGGAAAGCCAACTTACAAGTTCAGGTTAGGACAATTTCGTGTCAGACATAAAGAAACAAAATCAAGTTGTTTTTCAAACTCCTGCGCCAGATTCAAAAGATAAGGTGATTGAGGCAACGGTAGATAATTCTGCAACGCTCGAAGAAATCAACCGCATTCTGGGCGATGATACACCGCCGGCTTTAAGCAATGTCCATCTGACAGCTGACCAATTGGACACTATTGATACTGTCCTTGAACATGAAGATGATTGTATTGAAACTGTTCGCCTCAGATATTTAAGTGAACATGACGAATTAACCGGCCAGAAGAATAGAATTAAATTGCATGAAGCGCTTGAAGACCAGATTACCTGGGCGCGCAAAAATAATTTATTTGGCTCTTTTGTTATTGCCGCTATTGATAATCTTTCAATTATTAATGACACATTTGGTTATCAGCTTGGTGATGAGGTTATTGCTGCAGTGGCTTATGAGCTTGCAAAAGCCTTGCGCAAGCATGATGTAATCGGTCGCTATTCAGCTAATAAGTTTGGTTTAATATTACCTCGTTGCGGTCCTGATGCCCTTCATAGCACAGCTAATCGCCTATTAAGTGCCATATCAGATGAACCTATTCGGACCTCAAAGGGCATTATCCCGGTGACAATTTCTATTGGCGGCGTGGTTGTTCCGCAATATGCCAATACAGCTCAAGAAGCCGTTTCTCGCTCACTTGAAGCCTTGGACAATACCAAACGTAAATCTGCAAATAGTTATGTTGTTTACGAACACTCTTCAGAACGCGAAGCTCATAGGCAGCGCAATTTACAAATCGCTGATGAAATTATCTCCGCGCTCAATGACAAACGTATGCATTTATCACTACAACCCATTGTTGATGCTGGTACACGTGAGGCTAAGCACCATGAATGTTTACTTGTTATGGAATGTAATGACGGTGAAATGATCTCTGCAGGTGAGTTCTTGCCAATTGCTGAAAAGCTTGGTCTCTGCCGCCTTATTGATTATCGCACATTAGAACTCGCGATTGATTTATTGAAACAAGATGAGAACCTTCATCTTGCTTTAAATGTTTCAAGCCTAACAACCAATGATCCAAACTGGTTGATCGTGATGCGCGCCAAAGCTGGCCGGGATCGTGCCGTTATTAAACGCTTGATGGTAGAAATTACAGAGACCGTTTCAATCAATGACTTGGAAGAAACAGCAAGCTTTGTCGCGAGCCTTCGTAACCTTGGTTGCTCAGTTGCGATTGATGATTTTGGGGCTGGTTATTCTTCTTATAAAAATTTACGAGCCCTTGATGTTGATGTCGTTAAAATCGACGGTGACTACGTCAAAGACATATTAAACTGCAAAGAAGACCAAATTTTTGTGAGCTCACTGGTGGCTCTTGCAAAATCATTTAATATGAAAACCGTTGCTGAATGGGTTGATGATGAAGAAACAGCTCAATACCTTCATTCTATCGGCATTGATTATTTACAAGGCTTTGGTATTGGGAAACCACAGGTTGTTCAGATCAAATACAATCAAGACCCAGAAGATGATGCTTCTGATAATGTCGCAGCCCAAGCTTAAACTTATCTAATATAATAAAAGCGGAGCATTTCTTCTTGCTTCGCTTTTATTCAAAATCTTTTTAGAAATTAAGCCTGTTCTTTCGCTCTAACTGCAACTTCAAATTCAGCATCCACTTCTCCTTTGAGACAAAGCCAAAGCATTTTGAAATTATACAGAAAAGATAAAATCGGTTTCTTAAAAGCAGCGGGTTGATTTTTTCTATTGTAAAATGATCAAACCAGGCCAATCCATAAGCCGTTAACAAGCCTATAAGAGCCAATAATGGTTCTTGAGCAATAATGGCAGAAAAAATGATGCCAATTCCCAGTAACGTGCCTGCATAATGGAGATTACGCGTTCTCTCATCTAAATGAGCTCGTAAATAGGCGTACCAAATATCGTTATTTTTTGCGTGCTTGTTACTCTTAACCAATCCATTTGATGATCATATCTACTTCTGCCGTTAGGCACCTTTTACCTCTAAGCCATTCATTTTTCTAAAGAATTTTTGTAAAAATGCCTTCGTTTTTAAAATTTTAAATAAAAATGGAGAGGAGTTACACACCGTTTTGTAAAGTTTATCATGTAGTCTTATTCTCATGAGATATACAAAGTTCATTAGTTTTTTTATTATATTACAAATGCTTATTGGTTTTGGCCTTGTGCCAATCGTTGCGCTCAAGTCACTATTGGGCCCGCTTGCTGTGCTGATTTATACTCTTACTTCCTTTTCCATACTTTCTGTCTTTGCTTTGTTAATTTGGTTTCAAAGTGCCAACAGTGTCAGGTCTCCATCAGAAGACACCAGTTCGGTTAATGCTCTTGGTTTTGGGATGATATTTGCTTTTATTATGGCTGAGATTGTCGCTGTTGTTGTTGTTGCTAAAATGTAAAGCGGCGCTCTCATTCATTTAAAAGTGCACCCTCTTCACTTGAATTTGTATCGAAAAGCATATGGACAATTCGTCTTTAAAGCATTAGATAATCGTTTGAAATTTATGTAATGCGATTTATCGCTTCCTCTTTTAAAGAATGAGACTTTTTATGGGCTATAATGTTGCCATCGTCGGTGCCACAGGAAATGTGGGCCAGGAAATGCTGACCATCTTAGAAGAACGCCACTTTCCAGTAGATAAAGTATTTGCAATTGCCTCTCGTCGCTCGCTTGGACGTGAGGTGAGTTTTGGCGACCAAACGCTAAAATGTGAAGATCTCGAACAATTTGATTTCTCACAATGTGACTTTGCCTTGCTTTCAGCTGGTGGCACGATTTCTAAAGAGTGGGCCCCTAAAATCGCGGCTACTGGTTGTGTTGTGATCGATAATTCCTCAGCGTGGCGCTATGACATTGATGTGCCTCTTGTTGTGCCTGAAGTGAACGCAGAAGATCTAGATGGCTTTGCAAAGAAAAACATTATTGCCAACCCGAATTGCTCAACAGCACAACTGGTCGTGGCCCTTAAACCTCTTCATGATGTTGCCAAAATTAAACGCGTTGTTATATCAACATATCAATCTGTTTCTGGCGGCGGTAAAGAAGCTATGGATGAACTTTGGCTCCAGACCAAAGGCATTTTTGTAAATGATGAGCCAACCCCAACCAAATTCACAAAGCAAATTGCTTTTAATGTTATTCCTCATATTGATGTGTTCATGGAAGATGGATACACCAAAGAAGAATGGAAATTGATGGTTGAGACCAAGAAAATTCTTGATCCGAAAATTAAGCTTTCAGCAACAGCTGTTCGTGTCCCTGTTTTTGTTGGCCATTCTGAAGCTGTGAATATTGAATTTGAAGAGCAGATCACGCCGGATGAAGCGCGTGACATCTTAAGAGAAGCGCCAGGCATTATGGTTATCGATAAAAGAGAAGATGGCGGCTATATCTCACCTGTTGAATGTGTTGGTGATTTTGCAACCTTTGTTTCTCGTATTCGTGAGGATGCCACGGTTGAAAATGGTCTTTCACTTTGGGTGGTTTCTGACAACCTTCGTAAAGGTGCTGCTCTAAATACCGTGCAAATTGCTGAGTCAATGATTAACCGCAAGTTAGTTACTAAAGCGGCTTAATATCTCTCACGGCTATTCGATGAGCTGAAGCTCATCGGCCTGCGAGGGCGCGGCGCTAAGCGCCGGGCTTCATTTCTTTTGCGCTTCAGGTTGCCCACCTGCAACCACGCTGGCGTTTCGCCATGTCCTACTGCCCTAATCCGGTTGCTTGTGGGCAACTGAAGGACAAAAAAGGGCTGAGCTCCTTCTTCGTACCGTACGTCCTAAGTTTTTTCCTTTTACAATTCCAATGAAAAAACGGGCCCCTTGGGGGAAAGGGCCCGTTTAGTTTTTGGAGATTTATTATTATTAAATCTCAATGTTCCTTCTAAATTATTTAGAAGAGACGTAGAACGTTTTGGTCAGCTTGTGACGCTAGAGATAGCGAAGTTGATGACAATTGCTGGCGAGTTTGTAGAGCCAGTAGGTTTGCACCTTCTTCGTTTGTATCTGCTAGTGTTAGGTTCGCTGCACCAGTTTCAAGCACGTTGATCAAGCTCTTTGTAAAGTCTTGACGTGTTTCAACAACTGACAAGTTAGAACCAAACTTAGATGATTGCGCACGCAATGTGCTTGTTGCAGATGATAGATCTGCCAAAGCTGCATTGATATCGCTATCTTTTTGGAATGTGTCTGTTGAACTATCAATTCCAAGACCAGCACTGTTGAAGTTCACACCAGTTACTGTCAAAGAAGATGAGCTATCTTCGTTAAATGTAACTGTTAGGCTATCACCAGCTAGCAGGTTGTTGCCGTTAAAGCTGGCATCTGCTGCGAGTTGGTTGATTTGTGTGCGAAGTTCATCAAACTGAGCCGCAAAAGCTGTACGATCTGTATTTTCAGATGCTGCTGTTGTGCCAGCTGTGATACCAAGATCACTCAATGGAGTTCCTGTACCTTCTGCAAGTACAAGGTCTTCACCATTTGTTGCTTCAATGCTGATTGTGCCATCGTCACCGACAGACGCTGATACATTTGAAATCGCGTTCAATGCAGATACGATTTCACTTGTTGAATCAACTTCACCTGTGCCATTGCCGAAAGTCACGGTTGTTGCAGCAGCTGTTCCAACTTGAACAGTAAAGCTATCACCATAGGCTGTGCCTGCTGTGTTGGTTGTTTCTGCAAGTGTTGTAGAAAGACCAAGTGCAGCGGCTGGAGTGTTTGTGCCTTCTGTGACCAGAATTGATTCACCGCCAGCTGTTAATGAGAGATAACCATCGCTATCTAGGCTAGCTGTTAGGCCTGTTACAGCGTTTAGGTCAGCTAGAAGTTCAGTTGTGCCGTCACCATCTGCGATAGTGATGGTTACTGCTGATGCACCGCCCACAGAAACTGTGAAGCTGTCGCCATCTGCGATACCTGCAACGTTTGCACCGATGTCTGTTTCACCTGTAAGATCAAGGTTACCTGTGATAGTTGCATCTGTGAAATCGTCAACAGTTCCAGCAGTTGTGTCAACTGTACCTGTTGCTGTTGCTGTGTTACCAGCTGAGTTCAATGCTTGACGAGCTGTCGCTTCAGCACTTTCAACCAATTTTGTAATCGCTTGAATGCCTTCATCAGCAGCTTTCAATGTTTGAACTGAGTTGCCTACGAAATCTTGTAGACGTGACAAGTCATTTGCGCGGCTGTTTAATGAAGACGCTGTAAAGAATGCTGTTGGATCATCCAACGCACTGTTTACTTTAAGACCTGTTGCTAGTTTTTCTTGAGTTTTTGCTAGTGCATTCGCTGTCGATTGAAGTGACAATAGATTTGTGCGAACAGCACTTGATAGTGTAGTTTCAGCCATTTTTACGCATACCTTTTCTAGGTTGTTGTTACTCGTCTCCCTGCGAGACGGACGCACATGTTTCGGGTGCGACATCAACGGTTATATGAAAAGGAAGGAAAAAATTTCTTAACAAGCTGGCTTGTTTAAAGTTAGGGTTAATAAAAGGTTACACTTAATTTCATAACAAAACGTATTGCTCTTTTTTTAATGAAAAACAGGCCTTTAGAGCTAAAAGGCCTGTTTAATATTGGTTGAACCCAACTATAAATTTTGAGTGCACAAGATTATTTAGTGTTGGCGATCTATTAATGTTTAAAGGTTTGTATCGATGTTAATAGCCGCACTTCGCTGGACCCCAGCATTACCAACATGACCACCAGCATTATAAACTTCTGGTCCGTTTTGTTTTTTAGCGGCTTTGCTCGCGACCGTTTGCAATATACGTTCAGACACTGCTTGCATAGCTGTGAGAGCCGCGTGATTGGCCTCAATAGAGCGCTGAAACTCTTTCTTTTGATTTTGGAGATTTTTAAGCTCGTCAGGAGCGAGCTGTCTCATCTGGTCGGCATTATTTTGGAACCGAGCCATGTGATGGGATAGCGTTGCTGTAAGCGCGCCCTTTCTTACGTGAAAGGGGGTGATCTCTTGTGTTTTTGCTTTACGCAATAAATCCGTTTCTTGATCAAGCAACGAGATAAGTTCATGGGTGGTGTTATAGAGCTGCTCACAAAGATGCTGTGCATCCTGCTTCGTTAGGTTCTCAACACTGGGTACTTCTTGTGCCGTATTCATTTTAACTTTTTCCTTCTTGTGCACTCAAAATTTCGCGGTATACGTGATCTGCAATGCCAATGCCGCCAGCAGCTGAAATTGATTTTGCATATTCACCCACCACCATGGATCGATAAACTTTTTCTGCGTGACCGCCGCCAAAGGGAGCTTCTGCTTCAATGCCAGTCCACATTTGCTCCAACATTGCTGTTAGAAAACTTGATTCAAATTCTTTGGCCGCCTTTAAAACGGCTGGGTTTTTGCCTTTATCTGCAGCGGACCCTTCTTCTAATTTAAAAACTTCGGCTTTGGCTTTCACCTGATTGGCCAGAGATTTAATGGTTTGCTTTGGCGCGCTGTAAGCTTGAAAAGCTGAAATACCTAATTGATCAGTCATTAGAGCACCTCAATTTCTGCTTGTAGGGCACCGGCTGATTTAATCGCTTGCAGAATAGCAATCATATCTCTTGGCCCAATACCCAGCGCGTTTAAGCCATCAACTAAATCTCTTAATGTGACACCTGATCGAAGAATGGCGAGTTTCTTTTCTTTATCATCCGTGACACCAACAGCTGTTCTTGGCACCACGACTGTCTCTGCGTTTTCAGGTGCGAGCTCACCTGGTTGGCTCACCACGGGTGTTTCTGCGATGGTCACAGTTAAATTTCCCTGAGCGATGGCAACGGTCGATATTTTCACATCTTTTCCCATCACGATGATGCCGGTGTTTTCATCTATAATCACTTTGGCTTGCTGATCAGGTTTGATGCGCAATTGCTCAATGTCTGTTAAAAGACCGATGATGTCACCGCGATAAGAATAAGGTACATCGAGGCGCACGGTTGCCGGGTCAATGGCATGAGCGGTTTTTTCACTGGTGTATGTATTGATAGCAGCAGCGATGCGTTTCGCCGTTGTTAAATCTGCATTGCGCAGAGCCAAACGCATGGTTCGGCGATCTTTTAATGCGTATTTTACTTCACGCTCAATAATCGCTCCATTTGAAATGCGGCCAACAGTTGGCACGCCTCTGGTGATGCTGGCTGCGTCTCCTTCAGCTTTGAAACCTGCAACAGCTACGGGGCCTTGACCAACTGCATAGGTGTTGCCATCTGCGGCTAGTAATGGCGTTACGAGTAAAGTTCCACCTTGTAAGCTTTTCGCGTCACCAATAGCTGAGACCGTGATGTCCATTCTTGTGCCTTGGGTTGCAAAGGGGGGCAGATTACCGGTGACCATAACTGCGGCCACATTAGCGGTTCTTAAATCAGATTCTCGTGTATTCACGCCCAAACGCTCAAGTAAGGCCTGGAGTGATTGTTTGGTAAAGGGTGAGTTGTTTAAACTATCGCCTGTGCCATTGAGACCAACAACCAGACCATAACCGACCAGTTGGTTTTCGCGAATACCTTCAAAATCCACCAAATCTTTAATTCTCGATGAGGCAAAGGCTGGTGCAATTGAGAAAGAAAGTAACTGACCACAGACAAGCAATAAAACTAGCGCTTTTTGCCTTAGGTTCTTTAACATGTCTTTTGTTTTAACTTTGTTCATCATCTGGGTCGAATTTTCTCTTTTTGGGCCCCTTCAGGTTGCCCACAAGCAACCGGGGCAGATCCGCAAAACAACCAATACGTTGAATTCGTCTCTTAATTAGCGAGAAGTGTGCCAGAACTGACGAAATTATCTAAGTTGTTGTTTTTTATATATTTTCTATTTTTCCTAGATTGAAGATGATGTCTTTTTCACCTTGAGAGGGTAATTATTGCCGGTTGATTTCTTCTCTTTTTTGCTCTTCTCGGCAAATTTGACCTAGTTGTTAAGGATTTCTCAGTGAGTTCAGATATAAGGTTTTAAAAGTGACGTACATGTGGGTATTGAAAGGCTTTCAAGCCCTAAGTTTTTGAAATTATGTTAGAGTTTGATTCATTTTTTAAAAAAGGTGACTTTCAATGCGGATTGAAAAACCCAAAGATCTAGCGAATATTAAGAAAAAATCATCGACAGGGCAGGCAAACTCGTCTCATGCGGCCTTTTCACTTGGAACACCAGAGCCTGCTGCAACCTTAACAGGGGCGCAAGCGAGCGCGAATATTAATAATATTGGGGCTCTTTTAAGCGCTCAAGAGGTTGATAACGCTCAAACCCAAACCGAAGTCGCGGTTAAACGTGGTACTGATATGCTGGATATGCTTGATAAACTCAAAGTTGGTTTGCTTAGCGGGCGTGTCGCGCCGTCTACCTTAAATAAATTGAGAACATTAGCCTCAAACCCGCATAATTTTGAAGGGTCTGAAAATTTGAAAAAAGTCATTAGCTCAATTGAATTACGAGCAGAAGTGGAATTGGCTAAATTAGCACAACAAAAAACACGGTAATTATATTACTTTGTCACTCAATTGTCGTATTTAGCTTATTTTACTCTTTAGATTAATCAGAAATCTTAGTTTCACTTGACTTCCACACCGATCACTTTAAATACCATTCACACTCATTAATAAATTCGACGGAAGATCGGCGTGTGAGTTAAGGAGAGGGAAGAAATGGCAACAAAGAAAAATTCTAAGCCTTTAAAAACAGAGGATGGCCGCGTTATTCTACCTGAAGGTTATTTTCCTTCTGATGATGAGCCGTTTATGAATGAAATGCAGCTTGAGTATTTTCGACAAAAATTGCTCAGCTGGAAAAATGAAATTTTAGAAGCCACTAAAGAAACCATTCAACATTTACAAGACGATAGTGAAAAACATCCTGATATTGCTGATCGGGCAACATCAGAGACGGATCGATCTTTAGAGCTACGCACCAGAGACAGACAAAGAAAGCTCATTTCAAAAATTGATGAAGCGCTCATGCGCATTGATCAAGGTGAGTATGGTTATTGCGAAGAAAGTGGTGAGCCGATTGGTGTTGGCCGCTTGAATGCTCGCCCGATAGCAACACTTTCATTAGAAGCGCAAGAGCGCCACGAAAAACGCGAACGGGTTTATAAAGATTCTTAATTTGGCTCACGGGCTATTGCTTTTTTAGTGGCGCTTCAGGTTGCCCACAAGCAACCGCGCTGCGAAGCAGCGGGCCCTCCGTTGGGCGGTGCTAGGCACCGGGCTGCGCTGGTGCTTCGCCATGTCCTGACGCCGAAGTGGCGTCACTCCTTCTTCGTATATAAACTTCCATATATATTTCTACAAGTAACCGTACTTCCGCTTTGCCAAATAGCTCACCCCCTAGGTTAAACTGAGTTCCTTCACCATATGATCGTTTTTGTTTTAACTGCCAACAAAAGACTAATGTTTTAAAGTGTCATCTTTTAAAAAATATAGGTGACCCACTTTGTCCATTTTAGTATTACAAAAAGAGTGATCACTTTGCATAAGAAAAAAGAGGGACCTTTTCATGCAAAAGCAATTGATACCTTTGCTCGCGGGGCCTTTGGTTGCGCTCATCATCTATTTCACTCCTGCGCCAACTGGACTGCCTCCTCTTGCCTGGTTGATGTTGGGCTTGACTTTATGGATGGTGATCTGGTGGATCAGTGAAGTAGTTCCTATTGCTGCTACTGCTTTATTGCCCATCCCAATGCTTCCCCTCTTAGAGATACTCCCTTTATCAAAAGTTACAGCGTCTTATGGTCATAAATTTATCTTTCTTTTTCTTGGCGGCTTTCTAATCGCCGGTGCGATGCAGCGATGGGGGTTGCATAAAAGAACCGCCCTCACTGTCATCACTAAATTTGGAACAAGCCCTCAGGCTATTATTGCTGGCTTTATGGTGGCCACCGCATTTCTTTCAATGTGGATTTCGAACACAGCCAGTACCATCATGATGTTTGCTGTTGCTGTGTCTCTCATTGAGTTTTTAGGTGAACAAACAACAGATAAAAAGAACATGCGCCGCTTTGCCATAAGCCTGTTACTTGGCATTGCTTACTCGGCCTCCATTGGCGGCGTGGGCACTTTAATTGGCACAGCACCTAATGCGTTTATTGCCGGCTATTTATCAGACATACACAAAACCGAAATCAGTTTCTTAACCTGGATGCAAATCGGTGTACCTGTCATCATTCTGATGCTGCCATGTGCTTGGCTCTTGCTTACAAAAATCTTGTTTCCTGTGTCTGAACTTAAACTTAAAAATGCCGATCAGGTTATCTCTGGCGAGCTGCAGAAATTAGGGCCAATGAATTATGGTGAACGTGTTGTGCTCACTGTATTTACAGCAACAGCTTTTTTCTGGATTTTTGGCAAGCAAATCAGTCAGTTCAGTGGGCTCACCATTACCGACACTGGTGTTGCCATTGCTGCAAGCATCGTTCTTTTTGCCTGGCCGGTTTCTTTGACTAAGAAAGACTTTATTTTAACAGCCAAAGAACTTCAAAATGTCCCCTGGGGTATTCTTATCTTACTTGGCGGGGGCATTGCTCTTGCGGCTGGCCTCAAGCAATCTGGTTTAGCTGAATGGATTGGAACAACCGTGAGCACATTTGGTGTTACCCAATGGGGCCTTGTTGCTCTTGGATGCATCATGATTGTTTATTTAACAGAGCTCACATCAAACACGGCTTCGACCGCTACCTTTGTTCCTGTGTTTGGTGCTGTGGCTGTTGGCGCAGGGCTTGACCCGGTTCTTTCTACCATTCCGATTGCCATCGGTGCCTCAATGGCCTTTATGATGCCTGTCGCAACACCGCCCAATGCCATTGTCTTTGCTTACCCTGATCTCACCATACGTGACATGATCCGAACTGGTTTTTGGTTGAACATCATAGCCGTTCTCGTGTGCTTCTCGGTGATATTTTTACTTGCTGAGCTTGTGCTTGGGAAATGATTTAATGAACGAAATGGCGACTATTTCAGTCGTGAAAAAATATTTATCTTGTCATTTCGTGGAACCTACACTACGTTACGGGCACTTGGTGTCTTGATCCTGATGGATCAGGCTTAATAGGGAACCCGGTGCGCTATTGCTGTTTTTCAGCAAGATTTTTTCAGCAAAACCGGGGCTGTCCTCGCAACTGTAAACGGTTGGCACGCTCGATTATACCACTGGCTTTTTTTAAGCTGGGAAGGTGAGTAAGTTGCCCATAACCGTAAGCCAGAAAACCTGCCAAGCTTTATATTAATTCCATAAGAAGGGGCGGGCGACCCCTTAAAGGAGTGTACACATGTCTATGAAGATATTCTCTTACCAAAGCCCGTTTAGATACGGTGATTTTATCACATTTAAGCTGCGAAAAAGCTTGTTCCTAGCCGGCCTACTCATCAAGACAATCTATAAGCACTAATTTTTTATGATTTGTTTAGCGACGCTGGTGTTGGTCTTCCTCCATCGCTTTTGATCATGAACAACTCAGTGCTTAAAACACAGATCAAAAAATTTCTAGGATAAGTTATGCTACTCAAAGCTTCGCAGCTCGCACTTGGTTATGCTGGTGTGCCGCTCATTAACTCCATTTCTTTTCAGATTGAACCTGGCGAGGTTCTTGCCGTGGTGGGCCAAAACGGTGCTGGCAAATCAACGCTTGTAAAAACACTCTTAGATGTCATCCCCCCACTTCATGGAACACTTGAGTGGCCGGAAGGAAAGCCGCAATCGATCGCTTATCTCGGACAGCGGACTGAATTTGATAGACGCTTTCCTATTCGGGTCCGTGATTTGGCGGCCATGGGTGCTTGGCAGAGGTTAGGCCCCTTTGGATGGCTGAAAGCCGATGATCAAGAGATGGTCGAAGCTGCCTTGCAACGAACGAACATCGCTGATATTGCTGACGAACCGCTGCATGTTTTATCTGCAGGCCAGTTACAACGTGCTTTATTCTCTCGTGCCATTGTACAGGATGCCCCTTTAATTTTACTTGATGAGCCTTTTACTGCCATCGACCAAACAACAGAGTCTTATCTTTTAGGGTTGATAGACGATTGGGCTAAACAAGGCCGCGCCATCATCCTTGTTTTACACGACCTTTCGACTGTCCTTCAACATTGCACAAAGGCACTCCTGCTTGGCAATAACGAGGCGTTATTTGGTTTGCCGCACGAAGTTCTCTCACCCTCTAATCTTGTTGAATACGGATATCTCTCTGAAGCTCAAGTTGGCTGGATAGAGACCATGTATACCAAAAGAGAAGTAGCAAACCAAAAAGATATGAAATTAGAAGGAGGTGCACATGTTTGAGTGGCTGGACTATGCATTCATGAACCGAGCACTACTGGCGACCTCTATTCTTAGTCTCTCGGTTGCACCTGTTGGGGCTTTTCTTGTATTACGCCGATTATCTTTGGCAGGTGAAGCCATGGCGCATGCGATTGTGCCCGGTATTGTGATTGCCTTTGTGGTTGCTGGGTTGTCAGTCTATTCTATGATCGTGGGTGGGTTAATAGCTGGTGTGAGCGTTGCGCTGTTTTCGGTGCTTTTAGCAAACAAGACAATTATCAGGGAGGATGCGAGCTTGGCCTCGATGTACTTGCTTGCTCTTGCACTTGGTATCTTTATCTTATCCGCTGCTGGCTCAGCCGTGCCTTTAAAGAGTTTTTTATTTGGCTCAATTCTTGGTATCGGCGATGACACTTTGATGCTTATTGGGGCAACAGCGATCATCACTCTGATTTCATTTGCCTTTATACTTCGTCCATTGATTGTTTCAACAATCGATCCGGTTTTCTATGAAAGCCAATTACGCCGCCCTTGGATCGTTGGGCATTTGTTTATGTTTTTGGTGGTGTTAAATCTCTTAGGCGCCTTCAAGGCACTTGGTACACTCATGGCCGTTGGCCTTATGATCCTGCCTGCTACGGCCGCGCGATATTGGGTCTCTACCATCACATCTTATCTTATTCTTACATTTGCTTTCGCTCTTATGAGTTCATGGGCGGGGCTAATTATCTCGTTTTATGTGCCCAAGGTTCCGTCAGGCCCTGCGATCGTACTCGTGGCAGGTGGACTATTCATTCTCAGTCTCTTATTCGGTCCGCAGGGGTTCAGGCTGACATCACAAATTCGAGGCTCATCAAAAAGATCTACTGATAAAAATCCAGAGACTGCAAATGCGGCCCTCATCAACCAGAAAAGGACTAAAGCCTTATGAAACGTCTCCTCTCCTATTTGGCAGTTTACGCCCTATCACTTGCCCTCTTTTTAGCACCAGCACATGCTGAAAAGTTAAAAGTTGTTGCTAGCTTCTCGATCCTTGGCGATATGGTACAGCAGGTGACAGGTGACTTAGCTGATGTCACAACGATCGTTGGCCCTGATGCTGATGCCCATGTTTACACGCCTAATGTCGATGATGCTCGTGCGGTCACAAATGCCAACGTCATTTTCGTGAATGGCCTTGGGTTTGAGACCTGGTCTAAAACACTGATTGAAACATCTGGCACAAAAGCTAAAGTTTTTGTTGCCACACAAGGCATCACATCGCTTAAGGTCGATGGGGAAATCGACCCACATGCTTGGAATGCGCTGACAAATGGCGTTATTTATGTGCGCAATATCGCCAAGGCTATGGCTGAGGCTGACCCCAAAAATGCGAAAGCCTATGAAGCCAATGCTTCAGCCTATATCGCTAAACTAGAAAAGCTGCATAAGCGCACCGTCGCGGAATTAAATGCACTTCCTAAAGATAACCGGACTGTGGTGACTGCGCATGATGCATTTGGCTATCTTGCAAATGCCTACAAACTAAAATTCTTAGCGCCTCAGGGTATCGATACAGAAGCTGAACCATCAGCTAAAGAACTTGCTAAGTTAATCGATCAACTTAAGCGTGAGAAAGTTGCTGCGCTTTTTGTTGAGAACATTACAAGCCCTGCACTTGTTGAACAAATTTCAAAAGAAACTGGTCTTAAAATTGGTGGTCGCCTCTTCTCTGACGCGCTTTCAGTGAAGGGCGGACCGGCGACGAGTTACCTAGCTATGTTCGAACATAATCTGGGTGTGATCTTGAAAGCTCTCACAGTTCATAGCTAATTTCTTATTAAATTTTGCACCCTCAATTGCCTGCAAAAAGCTTTTCTTTTGAGAAAATATAGCTTTTTGCAGGCAGTTATGAATTTACGGCCTAACAACTTTACCCGTCTTGAGGATCACTAAGGTAGCGGTAAATCATTGCGCCGATAATAGCGCCAATGACCGGAGCAACCCAGAATAGCCAAAGTTGACTAATCGCCCAATCACCAGCAAATAAAGCAACGCCGGTACTTCTTGCAGGATTAACTGAGGTGTTGGTAACTGGTATGCTGATCAGGTGGATTAATGTTAAACATAAACCAATCGCAATTGGTGCCATTGCAGCAGGTGCTTTTTTATCTGTCGCACCCATAATCACAAAAAGAAAGAAAGCTGTCATCACAATCTCTGTGATCAAAGCTGCTAACAGTGAATAGCCTCCTGGTGAATGAGCACCGTATCCATTCGATGCAAAACCAGCTCCTGCATCAAAACCAACCTTACCGCTTGCAATTAAATACAACGTGGCAGCTCCTAAAATAGCTCCCAGAACTTGAGCGCCGATATAAGGAAATAACTGACCACTTTCAAAACGACCGCCTGCCCAAAGGCCAATAGAAACAGCTGGATTTAAATGACATCCTGAAATATGACCAATAGCATATGCCATTGTCATGACGGTTAAACCAAAGGCAAGTGAAACCCCCAAAAGGCCAATCCCTACATCTGGAAATGCAGCAGCTAATACCGCACTGCCACAGCCTCCAAGAACCAGCCAAAAAGTACCTATCATCTCAGCAATATATTTTTTCATTATATCTTCTCCATGTTTTTAGATACCAGGATTGATAATGCCTTGTATCCCCTCTCCAGTGAGAAATACCTCTCCTATGCATTCGCAATTATTGGTTTCTCAGATCTAATCACCAATAGCTTTGTTTAATATTGAGGGTCAACACCCGTTGGTACTTTCCATTTTTCGTTGCTGATCGTTTTATTTGTGTCTTGTTTAGCATTTTCTTTTTCAGCCTGATCATCTTTGCCTAAACAAGCAGTTAGACTTAAGATCAACGCAAACAATAAAGAAAGTACCGATAAACGTCGGCAATAAAATTTTGTCATAGCTCAGCTCCCTAAAAATAAATTTATCAAACTAAGCCAATATCCTAACACTTCAGGCCAAATAAACAAAAAAGGCCTTTAATGAATGATCTGGATAGAGAACTCTCTAGCTAATTCATCACCGTTTGATCATCAGGCAAGCACCGATACCTTCCAAGTTTTCAGTATCGGACTAACGTGTACAAAAGAAATGACGCCGCGTCTTAGTTTGGTTGGTTGCGGGTGAGGCTGAGTATGCATATAATATTACCTTTGTTTCTAATGCTGTCGTTCGGCAGCCAATAAACCCATGGAATGATATGGATCCACTAACGCAAGGTGTACTTGGTGCCGCATTACCCCAATCAATATGTACTAAATCGAAAAACTGTTCTTCTCAGCGTAAATCCTTGGTTGTTATTGCTGGTTTGTTGGGAATGGTTGGTGGACTAGCTGCTGACCTCGATGTCCTGATTTATTCAAAGACCGATCCGCTCCTGTTTCTTACATATCATCGACAATTTACACATTCTCTCATTTTTGTACCGATTGGTGGTCTCATAATAGCGTTGTTCGTGCACGGAATTTTGGGACGTCGATGGCAACTGCGATTTTGGCAAACCGTCCTTTTTTGTTCCCTTGGCTACGCAACTCATCCATTGTTAGATACAGCGACTTCATACGGAACGATGCTGCTTTGGCCAGTTGATGAAACGCGCTTTTCTTGGCGAATAATTTCCATTATAGATCCACTTTTTACATTACCATTAGGTTTCTGTGTTCTGATGGCTATGGTGCGTAACAATGCAGTATGGGCGCACTTTGGCCTAGCTTGGGCACTGATTTATTTAGGGGCGGGCTGGTGGCAACATCAGAGTGCACGTGAAATTGCTCAGGAATTGGCACTGCAACGAGGACATGCTCCACTTAGGCTCGAAGTAAAACCCAGTTTTGGAAACATCCTTGTTTGGAAAAGCGTTTATGAAACTAAGGATGAGTTTTTTATTGATGCCATGCGCGTTGGTATCGCGCCAAGAATATATGAAGGGACATCCATATCAAAGTTAAACGTTGATGAGGATTTTCCCTGGCTAGAAAATGATACTCAACAGGCAAAAGACGTCACACGATTTACTCATTTTAGTGATGGCTTTGCTGCCCTTGATCCGAACAATTCAAATCGCATTATTGATGTACGCTATTCCTTTGTTCCAAATGAACTCAGTGCATTATTTTCAATTGAATTGAACCCCGAAGCTGGACCAGATGATCATGTTAGTTATCAAACTCATCGTGAACAGGCGCGTGAAAAATTTAGTCGGCTTTGGCAAATGCTTATCAAACTTTCGCCTTAACAATAAGCTCTGCCTTAGAGAAAGCTTAGGTGCTACTCACCAATTTTATTTATTCCATCGCGAGCTAATTCATCGGCGCGTTCGTTTTCTGGGTGGCCGGCGTGGCCTTTGACCCAGCGCCAGGTGACGTTATGTTTTCCTTCTGCCTCATCCAAGGCTTGCCAAAGGTCGGCGTTTTTAACAGGCTTTTTCGCAGCTGTTTTCCAGCCATTTTTCTTCCAATTATGGATCCAGTTAGTGATACCCCCTTTGACGTAATTTGAGTCTGTATACAGAACCACGTCAGAGGGTGTCGCTTTCAAAGCGTTGAGCGCTTCAATTGCTGCCATCAGTTCCATACGGTTGTTGGTTGTCTCTGCTTCGCCGCCGTTGATTTCCTTGCGGTGCGCGTCTTTAATGAGCACCGCGCCCCAACCACCGGGCCCGGGATTACCTGAACAGGCTCCATCGGTATAGATGAGAATGGCGTCTTCTTCTTCACTTGGCATGATACTGGTATCTCTATAGTCAGGGATGTTTAGGCCGAAAACCCGTATGACCCTGGATTGGTAATTGATTGATGGAACTTTAGTTTGCGAACATATTCCATCGGATCTTTTTTGGCCACCAGGGCGCCTTCATTTATCACCAACCAATCATTGGTTCTGGTCAATAAAAACCTTAAGGCTGCGGCGCGGGCTATGATTGGCAGTGCCTCCACTTCCTCCGAAGTGATGGGGCGGGTTTTACTATAGTTCGAGAGAAGCCTACTTGCTTTTGTCACATTATAACTGGCGTCTTTTTCAAAACACCAGGCGTTTAATGTGATCGCGATATCAAGAATTAAAAAGTCGGTGCAGGCGAAATAAAAATCAATGAGGCCAGAAACTTTATCGTTTAAAAAGAAGACATTGTCTGGAAACAAGTCAGCATGGATGATGCCTTTGGGCAAATCTGTTGGCCAATTTTGTTTGAGGAACTTCAATTCACCTTCTATCATCTCAACCAGATTTGGATCAATTGAATTAATGTCACCTTCTATGGCTTTATAAAACTCTTGCATGCCTTCTATTGAAAAACTGTTGGCTCGCTGCCCCTTATAGTTCAAACCACTTAGGTGAAACTCACCCATGGCTTTGCCAAGCTCTGCACAATGGTGCGCCGTTGGCCAACGCACTGACATACCATCTAAAAATGTAAAGAGAGCTGCTGGCCGGCCGGCGCATGTCAGCAAACTATTCCCATCTTTATCACGTAAGGGGGTAGGGCAGATGATACCGCTCTGAGCTAGATGCTCTATCAGATCGAGAAAAAAGGGCAGGTCATTTTTGTTTACCCGTTTTTCATAAAGGGTAAGAATGTATCTCCCTTTTTCCGTTTCTAAGAGAAAGTTGGTATTCTCAACCCCTTCTGCGATGCCTTTAAAAGACTTTGGGGCTCCCAGATCGAACGTGCTTAGAAATGCACTTAATTGTTGATCTGAAACATTTGTATAAACTGCCATTGCTTTGCCTTTAATTCTTCTTTTTATGCATCTTCTCGCAATTGGCGAGGGAGTTTGAATGCGACATTTTCCGTGGCTGTTGTAATGGTTGATACGTTGGCCTCGAAACGTTCTTTAAAAGATGAAATAATTTCGTCAACCAAAATTTCGGGGGCTGAGGCGCCTGCTGTTATACCAAAACTTTTGAAACCTTTAATTTGCTCCCATGGAATCTCACTAGCATTTTGCACCAGAAAGGCGAGTTTTGCTCCTGCGCGTTCGCCCACTTCAACCAAGCGCATTGAATTGGAGCTGTTTGGTGCGCCTACAACCAGTAAGCAATCACATTGCTCTGCTATTTTCTTCACGGCTTCCTGGCGGTTTGTGGTTGCATAACAAATATCTTCTTTTTTCGGACTTTTAATTTGAGGAAAGCGCTTTTTTAAACAATCGACAATTTCTTGTGTGTCATCAACAGAGAGCGTTGTTTGTGTGATGTAACTTAAATTATTCAGATTTTCTGGCTCAAAATTTTCAGCATCTTTTACTGTCTCTACTAATGTTACAGCGCCTTCTGGTAATTGCCCCATTGTGCCGATGACCTCTGGGTGACCTGCGTGACCAATGAGGATGATTTGTGCGCCTTGTTCATGGAGGCGCTCAGCTTCAATATGAACTTTTGAAACAAGAGGACAAGTGGCATCAAGGAAGAAGAAATTTCTTCTTTTTGCTTCTTCGGGAACTATTTTCGCTACACCGTGCGCGGAGAAAATAACAGGAGCATCTGTATCTGGAATTTCATCGAATTCCTCAACAAATATTGCGCCTTTTTCTCTTAAGCCATCAACGACATATTTGTTATGAACAATTTCATGGCGCACATAGATGGGAGCACCATATTTTTCTAGTGCAAGTTCAACAATTTGCACGGCCCTGTCTACGCCTGCGCAAAACCCACGAGGGGCCGCTAGGAGAATTTCAATTGTCTCTTTTGGGTCGCTCATTGCTCTCTCTATTGCTAATTTAGCCTTAAATGCGGGGTTTTTGTAAAACACACGCCTAAAAATTTACTTTAATAATTGATTTATCTGCTTTTTTAAAAGAAGTACAATTTTTCCTCACTGTTGATCTTTTTTTTGCCTGAAAAATCATTAATCTAAAGCTTTTCGAACATCAAATTATGATGTGGCCACTATGGGTGTTTGGCTTACTTGTTTATTATAATCAATTTAAAAGGACGACGTGCACTTATTTTCACTTTGGTTGAACTTGAATAGCTCGTAAGACTTGATAGTATGTAGCAAAAAAATGAACATGTTTTGTTTGCTTTGCTTTATCTTGCGTGACACTTTCACACAATGTCTTAAAGATCAGAAATAAATGCATTCATCTATTGGGGAAGTTTAATTTTATGCCGTTTTTGTCTCTTCTGCAGCGCGTAGTTGTTGCACCCTTTCATTTGGCCAAGTTTTTTATGCGTTTAGCAGTGATCTTGCTTACTGGTTTTGCTTTGGCAGGCTGTAGCCTTGGTAGTGTTCCCTCTTTTGGTGATTTGGGAGGCAGTGTTTTCGGCTCTTCTGAAAAGAAAAAAGAAGTCACAGCTAGTGAAAAACTGTTAAGTGAAGATCGCCTACTTGCTGAAGCAAAACAAGAGGTTACGGCACTTTCTCAAGATGCCAAGCAAGCAAGCCTTTGTACCAAATTTAGGATTTGGGATGCCGAGCGGTTTTTAACCGTTTATGATGTTGGCCGCTACGGTGATGGTTTGGCGGTTCGCTATCGCGGTGAGCTTACCAAAGCTGCGCGTGAATGTGTGCTGCAACCTGGGACAGCCCATGTAAAGGTAGGATTTGCTGGCCGTGTATTACTAGGGCCTAAAGGGCAGCCAGGCCAAGTTAATCTCCCCCTTCATATTTATCTCACCGACAAGAAGGGCAAAATTTTAAAGAATATTAAAATTTCAGTGCCTGTTGCGATTGAGCAGGGCAAACCGATTGGGTATTTCTCAATGGTTAGAAAGATCGATATTCCTCTCACGGAAGGTCGCTCAGGTAAGGATTTCAGATTGTTTGTAGGCTTTGATAAAATCGAGAAAACTTAAAACACATCTGATTTTTATAGTTTTTTTAAAGAGGCCTCTTTTATAAGGGGTCTTTTTTATAAGATTTGTTAATTGTGCCATTGAATGAGCACCCGAGACAAAAGGAACGTTTGACAAGCGCTCTAAGATGCCTATCATCTTAAATCTCATAGTTGTCAGTTAATGACTGCGAGAGAGATCAATTTAAAGGCTTTTTTAAATTGACGCCGAAGGAGCAACCCCCCCGGAAACTCTCAGGCAAAAGGATCGCAGCTCAAATGACATTCTGGAAAGTAGAATGGAGTTTTCATTCTCACCCACGGGGAAAAAGGGGTTTTGTTTTTGTTGAGTTAAAGCGCTGCAGTCGTTTTAACGAAACAGATAAAACTCTTGAGTTGCTCAAACTTAGTACTCTTTCAGAGAGTTAAGTTTGTTTAACTCTATAAATCTCTCAGGTTCCGCGACAGAAGGGGGTATGCCTTGACTTAAAATTGGGATTAAACCCAATTCAAAGAGGTAAAATACTGTTTTTTGCGGAGCACACATGTCTGAACAAAATGATTTGAAAAAAACTGTCTTCCACGATTTGCACGTCAATAACGGAGCAAAAATGGTGGAATTTGCCGGTTATTCTATGCCCCTTCACTATGAAATGGGGATCAAGCAAGAACATATTTATTGCCGTGAAACCGTTGGCCTTTTTGATGTCTCTCATATGGGACAAGCTGAGCTTTTGGCTGAAGATTATGAGACAGCAGCTAGGGCACTTGAGCAAATTGTCCCTGGTGATGTTCTCAATCTCAAAGAAGAACGCTTGCGCTATTCTATTCTCTTAAATGAAAATGGTGGCATTGAAGATGACTTGATGATTACGCACCGGGTACAAGAGGATGGATCTCATGTTGTTGGGCTGGTTGTTAATGCCGGGCGCAAAATTCATGATTATGCTTATATCAGTTCTTATCTCCCAGATGATGTTGATTTTAAAATTTTAGATGATCGTTCGCTTCTTGCATTACAAGGACCAGAGGCTGAAAAAGTCATGGCGATTTGGTGCGGACAATCTGTAGGCATGCCTTATATGTCTGAGATTGATACAACCTTTTTTGATGTGCCGTGCCGTGTTTCCCGTTGTGGGTATACGGGCGAGGATGGTTTTGAGATCTCTCTTGCTAACAGTGATGCGAACCGTGTGGCTGAAATGCTTATGAGTTACCCTGAAGTTGAGCTTATCGGCCTTGGGGCTCGAGATAGCTTGCGGCTAGAGGCGGGTTTTTGTCTTTACGGCCATGACATTGATACTGTAACCACACCGATTGAAGCTGACCTTTCCTGGATTATGAATAAAAGACGACGTCAGGAAGGCGGTTTTTTAGGTGACAAGATCATCTTGGAGCAACTTGCTAATGGCCCTTCTAAACGCCGGGTTGGATTATTACCTGACGGACCAGCTGCGCCAGCTCGAGAAGGCGCAAAATTATTTAATGAACAAGAAGAAGAGATTGGCATAATCACCAGTGGTGGTTTTGGCCCAACCATTGGCGGGCCTGTGGCCATGGGATATGTCTCAGCGCCTCATGCTAAGCTTGGGACAACAATTCTTGTTGAAGTTAGGGGGAGAAAGTCTCCTTGGCGAGTGACCGACCTTCCTTTCACACCTTATAAAACTTATAAAGCAAAGCAACCGACAACTCATTAAATACAATTTATTTAACAAGGTGCTTGCTTCTTTCATGAAATGAGAGACTTTAAATTTAGTGGAGCTATAAAATGACAAAAACTTATTTCAGCACGTCTCATGAATATGTAACCGTAGAAGATGGGATTGCTACCATCGGCATTACGGCTTATGCCCAAAGTCAGTTGGGTGATATTGTATTTGTTGAACTACCTGAAACTGGTCGTGGATTTAAACAGGGCGATGAAGCGGCTGTGGTTGAATCTGTAAAAGCTGCGAGTGAAGTTTATACACCGATTGCTGGAGAGACAACTGAGATGAATGAAGAATTGGTCGCCAACCCGGCTCTTGCTAATGAAGACCCTGAAGGGCAAGGCTGGTTCTTTAAGCAAACCATTACAAATGAAGATGACCTATCTAAATTAATGGATCGGGCCGCCTATGATGCCTTTCTTGAAGCCAACCAATAAGAGACCTTAACCGATGCGTTATTTGCCACACACAGAGCACACCCGCAGCGATATGCTAGATACTATTGGTGTTGCTTCAATTGAGGATTTGTTTGAGCAAGCTGGAACACCGCTAAAACAACCTCCTCACTCACTGCCCAATCATAAATCTGAATTAGAAGTTGAGCAGCATCTCTCAAAGCTTTCTCAAATGAACAGAGCGGCAGGTGAGGGGCCGTTTTTTGTTGGGTGCGGTGCGTATCGTCATCATGTGCCTGCAAGTGTTGATCATCTTATTCAGCGCTCTGAGTTTTTGACCTCTTATACGCCTTATCAGCCAGAGATCAGCCAAGGCACGTTGCAATATCTTTTTGAGTTTCAAACTCAGGTGGCTAATTTGCTGGGCTCTGAAATTGCAAATGCCTCACTTTATGATGGCTCAACCGGGTGCGGTGAAGCGGTGTTGATGGCGCATCGGATTACAAGACGGAAAAAGGCGCTGCTTTCTGGGAACTTGCATCCGCATTATGCCAGTGTTGTTCAGACGCTCTCGCATATGAGTTCGTTTAAGGTTGATCAATCTGAGGTGGTTCCTGGTCGTGCTGCAACCGAGGACCTGATTGCAAAAATCGATGAGGAGACCTCTTGTGTAGTGGTGCAAACGCCTGATGTGTTTGGCTCTCTTTATGATCTGAGTTCCATAGCAGAAGCTGCTCATGAAAAAGGGGCGTTACTTATCGCTGTTGTGACCGAAGTGGTCTCGCTCGGAGCTGTGAAAGCACCAGGTGATATGGGCGCTGATATCGTCATCGCTGAAGGGCAATCGATTGGTAATGGTCTTAACTTTGGTGGGCCCTATTTAGGTCTTTTTGCATGCCGGCAAAAATATGTACGGCAAATGCCGGGACGGGTATGCGGTGAAACTATTGATGCTGATGGCAAGCGCGGTTTTGTGCTCACGCTTTCGACCCGTGAGCAGCATATTCGCCGCGAAAAAGCGACATCTAATATTTGTACAAACTCGGGTTTGTGCTGTCTTGCTTTTACCATCCATATGAGTTTGCTTGGTGAAGTGGGTATGAAGAAACTTGCTAAGCTCAATCATTCAAAAGCTCTAGAGCTTTCAAAAGCATTGCAAGATGTGAGCGGTGTTGAGGTTCTTAATCAAAATTACTTTAATGAATTTACGGTGCGTTTAAATAAACCCGCTGCAGATGTGGTTGAGGAATTGGCTGCGAGAAATATTTTAGCTGGTGTGCCCGCCTCTCGGTTGTGGCCTGAGACAAGCTCATTGGATAACCTACTTATCATGGCTGTTACTGAAACTGTGACAGACGCACATATTGAAGACCTATGTACAGGTCTAAAGGAGGTGCTCGATGCTTAATAATAAGGGACGAGTTACACGCCCACAGGACATTTCTGAAGATATCACAGAAGCAAACGAGACTTATAGCGGCCACAAAGGTTTGTTGATGAACGAACCGCTTCTCTTTGAAGTTGGCGGGCTGGATAAAACCGGTGTCGATTTACCTTCCTCTGATGAAACTGAGACCATGCTCGGCGGACTTGAGCGCACGGAGGCGATCGGGTTACCTGGACTTTCTGAGCCAGAAGCAGTTCGGCATTATGTTCGCCTTAGTCAGCAAAACTACGCGATTGACAGCGGGTTTTATCCGCTTGGTTCATGCACCATGAAGCATAATCCGCGTCTTAATGAAAAGATGGCACGCTTGCCTGGTTTCACGGACATTCACCCACTGCAACCTCAATCAAGTGTGCAAGGCGCGCTCCAGTTAATGGAAGAGCTCTCTCATTGGTTGCTTGAGCTCACAGGTATGGAAAGTATTGCTCTCTCACCTAAAGCAGGTGCGCATGGTGAGCTTTGTGGCATGATGGCAATTAAAGCGGCGCTTGAGGCGGCTGATAGCTCTCGTAATATCGTTTTGGTGCCAGAGAGTGCACATGGCACAAACCCGGCAACGGCCGCGCAGCTTGGATTTAAAGTGGCCTCTATACCTGCTGATGATGATGGCACCGTTCGGGCAACAGCAGTGCAAACGGCTATTGAGGAAAATGGTGCTGAAACTATCGCAGGCATTATGCTGACAAACCCGAATACGTGTGGGTTATTTGAGCGTGAAATTAAAGCCATTGCCGATGCCGTGCATGAAGCTGGTGGTTACTTTTATTGAGATGGGGCGAACTTTAACGCCATCAAGGGACGGGTGCGCCCGGGTGACCTTGGTGTTGATGCCATGCACTTTAACTTACATAAAACTTTCTCGACACCGCATGGTGGTGGTGGGCCAGGTTCTGGTCCCGTTGTTCTCTCTCATCGCCTCGCACAATTTGCACCGGTCCCTTATTTGCAAAAATCCGATGAGGGTTTGAAACTGGTTGAAGAGGTTAACGGTCATGCATCAGATGCCCAGCCCTTTGGACGGCTCACTGCCTTTCATGGACAGATGGGTATGTATGTGCGCGCGCTCTCATATATCCTTAGCCATGGCCTTGATGGGTTGGCACAAGCAAGCGGTGACGCAGTCCTCAATGCAAACTATATTCGCGCCAAATTGAAAGACCTGCTTAACCAGCCCTTTGGTGATCAAGCTTGCATGCATGAAGTGCTCTTTGACGAGAGCAGCCTTGCTGGCACCGGCGTGACAACTCTTGATATAGCCAAACGGCTTATTGATGAAGGCTTTCACCCGATGACGATTTATTTCCCTCTTGTCTGTAAAGGGGCGATGCTCATTGAGCCAACGGAAAGTGAATCACAAGCAACTATTAATCTCTTTATCGAGACGTTAGCAGCGCTCATCAAAGAAGCGAAGTCAGGTGAGAGTGAAGAGGTTTTCCATCAAGCTCCCGTTCATACGCCGCGCCGGCGACTTGACGAAACTGCGGCTGCTAGAAGTCCAATTTTGAAATGGGAAGACGCGTCTTGACACTCAAACATATCTTTCAGGTTTTATTCGGTCTAAGCATTATCTATCTTTTGCTTTGGCCGGTTCCTGTGGACCCGTTGGCCTGGAAAGCTCCGACGTCTGAAGGGTATGTTGGTGCTTTTCAAAAGAACAATGGGTTAAAAGACCTCTCCTTTATTGATCTTAATGGAGAGACGGGTCCTGAGGATGCTGCCCTTTCGAAAGATGGGACGCTTTATGTTTCTGCTCATTCGGGAAAGATTTTAAAAGTTAATCTTGAGACAAAATCAGTTTCTGTTTTTGCTGATCCTAAGGGTCGGGTTCTTGGTGTTGAGATTGGCAGTGATGGCACGTTATATGGTGCTGATGCGTATCGTGGTTTGATCAAGATTTCTCAAGAGGGGGAGGTTACCCTTTTAACTGATCGGTCTCAAAATGGTCAGCCGCTTCTCTATACGAATGATTTGGATATCACTTCAAGTGGTCAAATTTATTTCTCTGATTCTTCCTCCAAATTTAGCCCTAAAGAAATTGGTGGGACTTTGCCAGCTTCGCTCCTAGATATTGTTGAGCATCGCGGGCTTGGTCGTGTGCTTAAATTTGATCCAGTAAAGGGTGAGACAACTGAGATCATAAAGGGATTGAATTTTGCCAATGGTGTTGCGCTTTCCAAAGATGAAAGCTATTTGCTGATTTCGGAAACCGGCAGCTATCGTATTTTAAAGCACTGGCTCAAGGGTGAGAAAAAAGGGCAAACTGAAGTGCTTCTCTCTAACCTTCCTGGCTTTCCTGATAATATCAATGACAATCCTGATGGCACATTTTGGGTTGGATTGGTTAGCCCGCGCTCGAAACCACTTGATCTGCTTTCTTCCTCACCATTTCTACGTAAGGTGATGATGCGTTTGCCAGAGTTCATTCGCCCGAAACCTCAGCGTTATGGCTTTGCCGTTCGCTTTACTGGTGAGGGGAAGATTATTGAGACGCTGCAAGACCCGCAAGGTGCCTATGCCATGGTAACAGGGGGGCTTGATGTTGGGGATAAATCAGTGATCACCAGTTTGACTGAGGGGCGAATTGGGATTTTGCAGAAGAAATAAATATAAGTCTGTTTCTTTTCTCTTAGGCTATTCCTCTTTCAGTGGCGCTTAGGTTGCCCACCTTCACGAGAATGAGAGATTTGGTCCAGCCTTTGCTCTCATTTACGCGAGTGGTCTTCACGCCAGCGTGAGAACTGATCACGAAATGCCTCAATTTTCACAGTGATTTTCAAACGATTTCACACAGCTGTGAGGTCCTCTTTTTTTCTTCTCCAACCTGCTTCATATTCTTTTCAACAGCCACACGGTGTGGTTCAAAAAATTAAATTTGGAGAATACGTTATGAAAAAACTTTTCGCTTTATCAGTTGTTTTACTTTCACTTGTTGGTGGTTCTGTTTCTGCTTTTGCAGATGAGCGCCCAGTATTTTACCCAGAGAGTTTCGATAATGTTCATGGCATTCAATATCCTGAAACTTTCGATAATGCTCACGGCATTAGCTACCCTCAGCTTCCATAAGCTTAAGGTACAAGAGCACTACTTTTAAAATATAGAATGGGCTGACTTTACCCCTCCCTCCCCCTCCCCAATTAAATTTGGCTCATTCTTTTTCGGCGTTCCTTATTCCCTAAAACCGGTATCCACTTTTAGGCGGAGCGCTGAATTCTCCAAAGCGCCAGATCATAATAAGCTTGTGTGCTAAAAATGGTCTGGCGTTTTTGGTATTTGAGGTGAAAGAGACAGAAATTTTTATTCTTTCTGCACTTCAAAAACTTCCTCTTTGAATTTTCCACCCTAAGTGTTATGAAACAGCTGAGCTTAAGAAATTTAATAGCTGGGGGGCTGATATGTCAGTTAAACTCTTATTTTTTGCAGGTAGTAAACGACAAGCTTCTTTGAATAAAAGATTGGCCAAAGCTGCATCTAATATGGCAGCTGAATTCGGTGCCGAAGTTACATTTATTGACCTCAAAGATTTTGAGATGCCTCTTTATTGCGGTGACCTTGAAGCAGAGACAGGTGTTCCTGAAGCTGCCCAACGTTTAGCTGAACTTGTACAATCTCATGATGGTGTTTTCATCGCTTCACCTGAATATAATTCTTCTCTCAGCCCCTTATTAAAAAACACACTTGATTGGGTCTCACGTCTGCGTTCTGATGAGACACCACCACGTACGCCTTGGCACAAAGCTCAAGTTTTTGCTATCGGTGCTACCAGCATGGGGCCTATGGGGGGATTGCGCGGTATTCAGCTATTATCAGCCCTTTTGATCAATGGCTACCAAGTCAATGTCATTCCTCAAACTGTGGCTGTTGGCAAAGGTCATGAAGTATTGGGTGAAGATGGCTCCCTCTCTAATCCTCAATCAGAAGCGATGCTTAGCGGTGCTATGAAAGCCTTTGTTGAAACTGCTTCAAAATATAAGAACTTTTAAGAGATCAGAGCACTCATGAATAACCGTTTAATTGTTGCCCTTGACTTTCCGACTGTAGATGAGGCGCGCACTTGTGTGCAGGAGATTGGCCCTGCATGCCGGTTTTATAAAATTGGCTTAGAGCTATTATTTGCCGGTGGGCAACAGCTTGTTACAGAGTTGCTGCATAAAGGGCATCAGGTTTTTGTCGATGCCAAACTCCTGGATATTGGCGCTACCGTTGAAAAATCAACGCGCAACATAGCCAAACTTGGCGCTGATTTTTTAACTCTGCATGTCACTGACAGTAAAACGCTCAAAGCTGCCATTAAAGGGCGCGGTGATAGTTCGCTTAAACTCCTTGGTGTCACTGTTCTGACTAATCTTGAACAGACTGATTTGACCGAACAAGGCATTGAAGGCCGCACGCCTAAAGAGCTTGTGCTACACCGGGCGAAACTTGCTTTTGATGCAGGGTTAGATGGTGTGATCGCTTCAGCTCAAGAGGCGGCTGATATTCGCGAACTTGTTGGGCCTGACTTTTTGATCGTTACTCCAGGCATTCGCCCAAGCGGTGCAGAAGTTGGTGACCAGGCAAGAGTAACCACGCCAAAAGATGCCATAGGTTTTGGGGCCGATTATATTGTGGTTGGACGCCCCATTACGCAATCAGATGAGCCAAGAGAAGCGGCTCAAGCCATTCAGGATGAGATTGCTGGGTAAGGTGATGGCAATGTTACTCAACTTGCAAGAGAACTAAAACCTTTCTTCGTTTGATAGCTCAGCCTTGTGCCAAAATCAGTTATGTTGACTTCACATTTTAAAAAAGAGCATAATCAAATTATGCCTCATATAATGAGAGCAGGGTCTTGAGCGTATCTATCTACTAATCAATAGTTTAGAGAGAAGTAAATATGAACGAAGAAAGAAATTATAAATTAATTGGAAGCATAACAACGATCCTGGGCCTTGTCGTGTTTTTCACTAGCTTATGGATTCGCAGTGTAGCGGCAAGCTCTCTTAATATCAATCATACATCTACTCATTCAATATTGTTTATTTTCCTATGCCTCATCATATCTATTATTTGCTTTTTTATTGGCAAAAAATATGGAGATGTAATTTACAACACTGTAGCTGGTGGAGCTATTGTTCTTGCAATTTTGTTAGTTATTGCAGTTCGTATGATGGAAGGTGGTTTATTAAGCTCTACTCCTGATCTGATAATAATTGGACTCATGTTCTGTGGGGTTGTTGCAGTGGCATCTGGTCTAGCTGCTTTTGGGATTGTTAGCCATCAAAACGCAAATAAAATTGACTAATAATCAATGTAACAACATATAGTAATATTTAGCTAAATGCATCTCTGATGAAAAAGGTTTGTTGCGGATCACAAGCAGAACAATAGCTTATCAAAATTTATTTTCTGAAAACTATCTCTTTCTATACCATGGCAGTGGGTAATAATATATGAGTATAGCAAGAGCAGCCAAAAGGCCTGTTGTATTGGCAACAGGGCCTTCCCAGCCTGATAACGCAGTTGCCCGTCCGGCGAATGTTGTTGTGCCTTTATAAACCAACGTCCCACCTGATGTCTGAAGACCTGCCCCACTTTCCGATATACTATAAATTATCAATGCGATGATACTGAGAGAGACAAGCTGATATATTCCAAATGAATGTATATATTTCGCTGAACGCTTCCATATAAAATAATGGAACCCCACAAATATGGATGCCATAAATGCTCCAAGTGTCAGACCGCGAAAAAGAACATGAAGAACGATCCATTCATAGAAATAATCCCTCCATGGCTTTCCAGACATGAACTCATCACCCATCATTTTCATCAGGTAAAGCCAAACAATAAAACAAATTGCAATCGCAATAATCTGAAAAACGCTCTTTTGCGAAAGATCTGAACCAATGTAATGCTTATTCTCTGGTTGTTTATACCCAAGAGCTTTTAAACGTTTCACTGCGGATTTTTGTACGTCTGGTGTTATTTCTTCTATAGCAATTTGTTGAAGTACTTGCTCATCATCAATAGCTTTTATTGCTAGTTTTTGTACATCAGGATCAGAATCATACTGAGCGATTTTATTTAATTTCGCACTGTCCGCTTTAATCAGCTTTCTGCATTTTTTAATTCCTATCGACGCTGTCAATATAAGAAACAGAACGGAAAGAATACTAAGGCCAATGAAAACAGCGTACTCGCCTTCTTTTCCGATGTCGAAAGGCTCGAAAAAAGAGGGCATGTCTTCCCCGTTCCAAAAGCTAATGGGAAGATAGATTATCCATGAAAGCCAGTAATTAATCGGTTGAAGGCTACTAATCCAATAGCATAGACCAAGGGTAACTAAAAAAACAATGGATGCTGTAAGCCTTCTTAATTCCGGATCTTCATCCATAGCTCCTCCGATATAGAATATATAACTTTCAAACTAATATAGTTTACAGCTCATATTAGACAAAACCATTCGCGTTTAGAATTGCGCTTCAGTTGCCCACGAAAAACCGCGCACTTACCCTTTATCAGTACCGTCTTTTTCTGAATTGTCGTTGGTTGTGTCTGCGATGATTTCTTTTAGGTTCTCGCTTACATCTTCAGTTTTGTTTTCGGCTAGGTCCTTGTGGGTTGTTTCTTCTTGCATAGCCTGCTCGTCAGATTGTGCAGGTACACTATTTTCATTTGCACCTTGCAAGCTCTGCTTGATTGTTTGCAGGCGTTGCCAGATAGAGTTTTTCTCTTCGCCGCCAGACTTTAATTGTTCATCACCACGGCCAACTAACGGGACTGAAGGTGTCGTGTCTTTATCATCTAAGCTTTGTTCTTGCTGATTATCTAATTCAGTGGTTTCAGTGGCATGCTTAAGATCCATGCCGAATGACTTCTTTTGTGGACCGCTTTTCATAAATGTCTTGCGGGCCTCACCTTTATTGATAATGGCGCCTTTTTGAGTTTGGCCAAACTGGTTGAGATCAAAACCTTTTTGGATATTTTGTAATTTTTCTTCCGCATTGTTTTTCCGTGGGAGTGCTTTTGGTTTTTTAACAGCCGGTTTGTTAAACTGATCCCAAAGATAAACCTGGCGTGCCAGATTTTGATAGAAGGTTTCTTCAATATGATAGGCAGAAGGATTATGTCGATCGAGCTTGATGTTGTCGCCAGCAATGGTCAGCACTTTGTTCACATATTGCTTTTCTTCACTTCTTAGATTTTTCATATCGATGACAGCCAAATAGCCTTGTTCTGGCGAGGGGCCGCTGATGGATCTAAAGAATATTTTTTTCGTTCTTATATCTTCTGGTTCATGGCCATAAATCTCAGTTGACATACCCAGCCCATATTTCATGACATCTGCCTGGCTGCCTGTGTTTTCATAAGACGCTGTTTTCGCGCCAATTAAACCTGCAATAAAGACAAGACTATCAATGGCAATCGCAAGCCCTAAGGCGAGATAAGCTAACCAGTTGCCATCATCAAAAGCATTGAGTGTCACGACAAAGTTTTTGGCTTTATCATCGCGGTTCAGGTCAATGCGGCTTAAGATATTGCGAAATGAGTTTGCATCTTTTTCTGGCAAGCCTGAGCCTTGAATACAGCGCTGGCCAAGTTTGAGCAGACTGTCGATTTTGGTTGAGCGACGGCCTTTGCCGATGGTGCATTTTTTAGCCTGAGATAATTGAGCGGCTTGCAGAGTGAAAATCCTCGCCGCAACAGTGGCTGTGGCAGCACCAGGCTCACAAGAGATAGATCTAATCTCAGTGGCGATTTTAGGCACCTCAGTTAGGGCGTTATGAAGATTGGTACAATTTTTTTGGATATTTAAAAAGGTTGCTTTGCTTGGCTCTTGCCCGAACTGATCCCTTGCCGCATCTAAACTATCTATGCTTGCAGTCGCCGATAAATCTTGTGTTATATTTTCTGACTGGCGTTTGGTTTGCGCTTCAATAAATTGTTTTGCGACAGAGGCTTTGCCTTCAATTTTAGCAACTTCACCGTTGATCAGCTCCAGCTCCTGGTTAAGCTTGGCGACTTTTTCATCTAACTGCTCGAGGCGCGTTGCGGCTAAATCTTTTTGTGTGTTGATCACATCGCGCTCTGCATTGATACGGCGCTCTTCTTTTTTTATCGCTCTGAATTTAGGGCCTTCGCCTTCTCTGCCAGTTGAGCCAATGCCTTTGGCTTCTTTAGCAGCTTCAGCTAGCTTTTGATCAAGCAAGCGTTGTTTTTCTCGTAATTGCTGACGCAATTGGTCAACTTCAGCGCTAAGGCCTGGTCGGTCTGCATTAAGGCGATTGATGCCTTGCTCAATTTTTAATTGC
>CAXIBI010000002.1:0-58617 GCA_964022305.1 uncultured Hyphomicrobiales bacterium
TATCATGGTGTCATTATTCTAGTTTCTCTAATTTATATTCTTATAAAGAGGCCCGAATGCTCAAACCCATTATGAACCGGCAAGATGTTTATTCTTATCTCCTTGATGAATTCCCTGAGCTGTTTCCGCAAGAGCATAGCCTTTATGACATTGTCTCCATTTCTGATGGAGAGGCACAGCTTGCTTTTCAGGCGAATGAAACGCATTTACGACCCGGTGGTACTGTTTCTGGCCCTACGATCATGGCTTTGGCTGACTTGGCGATGTATGTCGCTCTACTCGCTCATATTGGCCCTGTTGCCCTTGCTGTCACAACGAGTTTAAACATTAACTTTATGCGCAAGGCTGAAGCGGGACGCCTGCTTGGCACGGCAAAAATATTAAAGTTAGGCCGCTCTCTTGCCGTGGGGGATGTGATGATCGCAACTGAGATTGAGCCAGAGAAATGTGTGGCACAAGCCAGTTTGACTTATTCCATTCCGCCACAATCAAACTTAAACTAGAGCATTCCTCTCTTAGTTAAATTCAAAGAAATGCTCTAGTCTTTTGTTTTAGTGTTTCTTTTTCCCTAAAACCGGGATCCACTTTTAGGCGAAACGCTGTAGAAAAATTAAGCATAAAGCACTTTAAACTCTCTGCCTCACTCCTTGTTCTATGTTATATTTCTTCTCTAATTTTCAAGTTTAGGAGGCGTTGGCCGTGTGCCAAGAAAAGAACAGGTTTAAAGTGCTGCTGGGGTGGGTTTCTAGAGGTGTGTTCTCTTTATTATCCCTTTGCTTTCTTGCCTCTCCAGCACTGAGCCTTGCAGGAGATGAAACACGCTTTACCATTAATGCAGCGCCTTCCTTTGAGTTGGTGGCCCAAGATAAACAAGACCTCTATAAAAACGCACAAGCTCATGGATTTTGCCAGGAAGTTTTGGAGCTAGAACAAGAGGGGTTGGTGCGTGCCCGGCCTGAATTTAAAAGCCGGTTTGCAGTTGGCACTGAGCTCAGCCCCGTTGATCAAACAGCGCTTGAGATATTTGCCCTTGGCTATCGGCGTTGTCAGGCACTCAAGCATTTGAGCAAGGTGCTTGCTGTTCCAAAGCTCAAGGCAGGGTTTGCGCCTTATGCTCCACTCTCTCCGCTATCAAGTAAAAAAATTAAGGAGAGTGATACGCGTTTTACGCATTTTGCTCCCAAGCCAAGGCTCGGGATCTTCTTTAAAGAAAATTCGCCCGCACTTAACAAACTCATTGAAGATCGCTCAAACCCGAAAGGGCTTGATCGCCCGATTGATTGGGCCAAGTCCCCCATGCCGCTTGATGATGAAATCTTATTGCATACAGCCTTTACGGATTTGGTGGTCCTGGCTGTTTGTCACTCCTTTGATGAAGCCTATAAGGATTTGGGTAAATTTTACGATGTGGAATTTTCACTTTTAGATCCGTTTGTCAATTTTGCGATCTTTCATGAAGCGGCTTTTTTAAACATTGCCGCTCCTTCGATGAAACGCCGGCTTGCAGATGTTCGCGTCCAATTGCCTGAGGCTATTGGCACTGAGCTTGATGAACAAGGCACAAGCCGTCAGCTCCACAAGCACCCTCGCCTTACAGGCTTATTTGAACTTTGTGGGGCGTATTAAAAGTGCTTGTACTCACCCAACTCTGTTTACACTATCGGCTGCACTGATCATAAAATGTCCGCCCTGTCTATCTGCTACGAGGATACGATCATTGCTTAATTCTGAGGTAATTTCAGCATCTAAGGTCTCAAGCTTATCTCGTATCTCCTTAAGTGAGCCCACTGTGAAACAGGGCATCCAATAACGATATTGTCCCCGAATAGATTCTGGTACTTCTTCGGCTTGAGCTATTATAGATCCATCTGAATGCTTGATATCATATATTGGCCATGGCTTATCTGTAACTTTATGAAAAGTCCATGCAAACAAATCATGATAGAATTCTGTGATGAGTTTTATAGTTGGAACATGGTGATATCGCATAGCAACCTGCCCCAAACCTCCTTGGAATGACGAGATGTCTGGACCTTGATACACAGTAAAACCCGCGCCTGACGGATCGCGAACCAAAGCAATACGCGCATCAGAGTTGAACGCTTGAGGTTCAATTTCTATTATGACATCCTTGTGATTGCGGGCTTTGGCCACTGTTTTATCAACATCCTCAACATGGATGTACGACATCCAAAATGATGGCATATTCATTTCGGCAAGTCGTGCAGGCATCGGAAAAACAGCCGCGACCTCCCGTTCGTCTTGAATAGCAAAATCGTAAGCGCTATCGCCATGAAATGTCCAACCAAATAACTTGGCATAGTCTGATTTTGCAACGTCGATGTCGTAAGTCGACAAGTCTGTCCAAATAAAATATCCAAAGGTCATGCACTGAATTTAGCACTTAGCTAGACTTAAATCAAAACCTTGGGATGTTTTAAAAACTTTTGAACTTCTTGTTTGTGCTTCAGATGCCCACTAGGCATCCGCAAGAGCAACCGTTTTTTTGTTGCGCTTCAGTTGCCCACTAGCAACCGCTTTTTTGTTCCGCTTCAGTTGCCCACCAGAAACCGCTGCGGGCAACCGCACTAGGCCTCACCTTTACCTACTTCTTCCATCCATTCTTCGATGGTGATGATGCCGCCTTCTTTTTCTGGACGCCCCTGATCTTTGGGGGGCAAGACATCTTGGACGAGGTCTATATGTTTCCAACTGGCAAGCGGTGTTGTTTCGCCCTCAGTTGGTACATAACGGTTCTGCTCGACTTGTTGCATTTTGTGGATGTAGCGTGGGCAATTGATCCATAGTTTTGAGAGCTTTACCCGCACAACCAATTCAGCTTCTTTGAAATAATCAAGCAAAGGGTCTTCTTTATCAATGCTAGCTGTGCCATGAACCCGCAATCTGTTTGGTGTTTCAAAATTGATAAAGAGCATGCCGACTTCAGGCTTATTCACTATATTACCCATTGAGTAGAACATGCCATTGCCATCATAGGAGGGAAACGCCAAAGTTGTTTCATTGATGAGTTGGACAAAGCCTTTGGCCCCACCTTTGTACGACACAGTTGGGTGTCCTTCCTGATTGATTGTGGTGAGAAAGAACATGTTCTGACTTTCGATGAAGGCTTTCTCATTCTCTTCGAATTCAGTTTTGACAATGATCTCTTCTAGTCTGTCAGCTAAGCCTCTTGTTTCGAACTGATCTTGCAAGTCTCTATGCTCTGGACCGTACATGTCACTCATCTTTGCTCTCCCTTTTTATAACTCGTTTTGCTCAAGTTACCTCACTCTTCTTTCTCTGTCATATTTTCATTTTCTCTTGCCCCTTTTTATGATCACAATAAGTTTAACCTATCTATTGAGAGAAACGATGAATGCCCTATTGTAAATTTAGCGCTTTACTCACATCTAGATAGCAAAGATACCCACCCCTATTCCTTTGATTGAACGAGGCTTTCATGATTGATCTATATAGCTGGAGCACACCGAATGGCTGGAAGGTTTCTGCCGCTCTAGAAGAGCTTGAGCTCCCCTACACAGTGCATGAGATTGATATCAATACGGGCATTCAGAAAGAGCCTGACTATTTAAAAATCAACCCCAATGGACGCATCCCAGCGATTATTGACCGAGATGCTGATGATCTCACTATTTTTGAATCTGGGGCTATTTTGATTTATTTAGCTGAAAAAACCGGCCGCTTGATGCCAACGGACGTAAAGGGGAGATTTGAAGTCATGCAATGGCTGATGTTTCAGATGGGTGGTGTTGGGCCGATGCAAGGCCAGGCGCATGTTTTCTTTCGTTATTTTGAAGATGAAATTCCCGCCGCTATTAAACGCTATCAAAATGAGACCAAGCGTCTTTACACCGTTTTAAATAATCGCCTTGCTGATCGAGAGTATTTAGCGGGTGATTATTCTATTGCTGATATCGCCAATTGGGCCTGGGTTCGAAAATTTGAGTGGGCCGGTGTTCCTATTGATGACTTACCGCATCTGAAACGATGGCTCACCACTCTTGAAGCCCGACCGCAACTCCAAAAGGGGTGCCGTGTGCCTTTTGAGACGGACTTTGATAAAGGTGAAGATACGTCTGAATTTGTGAAGGGCATTCAAAATATTGTGACTTGAAATCTTTGTTACGGCCTTACCCCATGGTGCACTAAAGTGCGAACCGCTAGAGGAAGAAAAGCGACCAATTTCTATAGACCAAATCTAACCTTTTAAATACCCTTTAGCTATGGACAGCTCAGGTGCTGATTAATTCGCATTTAGAAACTCAAATAATAAAGCAGATGCGTGTTAGTTCTCTGAGCTCCTAGGAATACAACCCGGGGAGAGATTTAGGTTGTGGTCGAAATTAATAGAAGACAGTTTGCAAAGACGGTTGGTGTAACCGCGTTAGCAGCATCAGCACTTGGCGCGTTCGCCTATGCACAGGGCAAAGGCAAAATTGTTATTATTGGCGGTGGTGCTGGTGGCGGAACCGTTGCTCACCTCATAAAAAGGCAAGCCCCGGACCTTGATGTGACACTCGTTGAAGTCAACCCGCGCTACACCGCGTGTTTCTTTTCAAATCTTTATCTTGGTGGGCTCCAAACTCTAGACTCACTTACCCACACCTATGACGGATTAAAAAAGCTCGGTGTTAATGTCATTCATGACATGGCCATCAATGTTGATACGAAACAGAAAACGGTTTTTCTCAAAGATAGCAATGCGCTCTCTTATGACAAGCTCGTTCTTTCACCCGGTATTGATTTTAAGTGGGGCGATATTGAGGGGTATGACCAAGCCGCTGCTCAGAAAATGCCTCATGCTTGGAAAGGTCGGGAGCAATCAATAATTCTTAAACAGCAACTGGAAGAATTGAGAGATGGTGGATTAGTTGTCATGTCAGCGCCGCCAGATCCATTCCGTTGTCCCCTCGGCCCATATGAGCGTGCTTCAATGATTGGGCATTATATCAAGACCCGCAAACCAAAATCCAAACTCATCATTTTTGACCCCAAACCAGAATTTGCCCTAATGACTTTATTCCAGCAAGGCTGGAACAGGCACTATGCTGATATTGTTGAGTGGATTGGCACGGACTTTACAGATGGGGGCATAAAAAAGGTCGATCCTAGTGCAATGACCGTTACGACTGGAGATGGCGAAACTATAAAAGCTGACGTCATCAATATTATCCCAGCTCAAAAAGCCGGGGTGATCGCCCACATGGCGGGTTGCACTGACGGTGATTGGTGCCCGGTTAGACCTGAGGATTTTTCATCCCTAAACGTTAAGGATGTCTATGTTTTGGGCGATTCATCTATGGTCAGAAAAGCTCATCATTTCCCAAAATCTGCTTCCCTTGCTCATAGTCAGGCCAAGATCGTTGCCAATTCTATATTGACTGAATTTATTGGCGGCAAAAAACTAAAACAAAGTTATTTCAATGTCTGTTGGTCACTGCTCTCGCCTGAGAATTGTGTGAAGTACACCTCTAATTACGCACCCAGCGATAAGACCATGAAGATCACAACCGGTTTTATCTCAGGGCTTGATGAAGACAAAGCCACCCGAAAACAAACCTATGAAGAGTCAGTGGCGTGGTATTCTGAAATTACGGCAGATATGTTTGCTAAGTGATGACTTTTCTGCTTAATGCCAGAAGGAGACATTACTAATTTTAGCAATTAGAGAGTACATAGCTTTCACGCTGGTATGGGAGCGATTGTACCCGAAAATTAAAACCTTTTTACTCGGCGCCCTTGATCTTATCCTGCGTATTGGTTTCAAAATCACTGGCATCGTGCCGCTCATGTAGTTGATCAGATAGGTTCCCCCATGTGCGGTTGACCTTGCGACCACGCACCGCAGCCGGGCGTTTTGCAATCTCGTTGGCCCAGCGACAAACATGGGTGTAACTTTCAACTTCTAGATACTCACCAGCATCATAAAGCAGACCTCGGACCATTGCGCCATACCAAGGCCAATTGGCAATATCTGCAATTGTGTACTCATCACCGGCAAGATATTCACGATCCGACAGCACTCGGTTCAATAAATCCAGCTGACGCTTCACTTCCATTGTATAACGATCAATCGCATACTCAAATTTCTCTGGCGCATACGCGTAAAAGTGACCAAAGCCCCCGCCAACAAAAGGAGAGCTACCCATTTGCCAAAAAAGCCAGTTCAGCGTCTCGGTGCGTTTTCTATGATCTGCTGGCAAAAACGCACCAAACTTTTCTGCAAGATAAAGAAGGATGGCACCCGATTCAAAAACGCGCACCGGCACCTCACCACTATGATCCATAAGAGCCGGAATTTTTGAATTGGGGTTAGCGTCTACAAAACCACTGGCAAACTGGTGACCTTCATTAATGTCAATCAACCAGGCGTCATACTCAGCCCCGCTATGACCAAGCGCGAGAATTTCCTCCAACATCACCCCGACTTTGACACCGTTGGGCGTAGCATAGGAATAAAGCTGCAAGGGGTGGTTCCCAACCGGCAACTCTGCCTCATGAGTGGACCCAGCGATTGGGCGGTTTATTTTTGCCCATTTTCCCCCGCTCTCCATTGCCCATTTCCAGATTTTAGGAGGAGTATAAGATGATGTCTCGCTCATGATGCTTTCTTTCGTGACTTTTCTTTTTTAAATTAGAACTTACATCCTTAAGTCTGTCTGGATCAAAAGCAGCAATTCTATTGATATAGTTTGCCCACAAAGCAACCGCGTTTTTTTGTTTGCGCTTCAGATTGCCCACTAGCAACCGCTTTTTTGTTTGCGCTTTAGGTTGCCCACCAGCAACCGCTTTTTTGTTTGCGGCTTTAGGTTGCCCACCAGCAACCGCGCTAGCCTTTCGACTTCAACTGCTCTTCTAGCTCTGTAATGCGTTTGCTAAGTTTGTCGTTTTCTTCTCTTGCTTTTGCCGCCATTTCTTTGACCGCTTCGAACTCTTCTCTTTTTACTAGGTCCATATCGTTGAGCATTTTTTCACCTTGCGAGCGAAATAAACTTTCAATTTCCTGACTGACGCCTTGGGCGGCACCGGCAGCGTTGGTCATGATTTTGGCAAGCTCATCAAAAAATGGGTTTTTTATTTGCGTCATGATGGGGAGCTCCAAATGTAAATGTGTGAAAGAGGCTTATTCTTATTTTGCCCCTATGCAAAAATGGGTTTGTTGATTATTTTATGCCAGCCTATTTGGCTTTGTTCAAGGGGCTGATCACTTTTACCGGATCTTCACTTGACACTCCCACTTTCACCCCCCACTCTCTCGCCGTATTTTAGGCTGTAAACTCATAGTTTTCTCATTTTAAAGGAACTCTTTCATGCATAGTGTGCTTCCCTATCCTGATATTGGTGAAATTGCTCTCTCGCTCGGACCAGTTGATATTCGTTGGTATGGTTTAGCTTATGCGGTTGGTTTATTGCTTGGCTGGGTTTATGTGCGCCGCTTGGTTGAAAACGGTCCTCTTTGGGGAGGGAGTTCTGGTATTAACTCCACTCACATTGATGATTACTTGCTTTGGGCGACATTAGCTGTCGTGCTCGGAGGGCGTGCTGGCTATGTGCTTTTTTATCAGCCAAGCCATTATTTTGAAAACCCTTTAGAAATTTTCTACCTAACCAAAGGCGGGATGTCGTTTCACGGGGCGATGTTAACGGGCGGAATTATCACCTATATTTTTGCCAAGCTTAAAAATATCAGCTTCCTTTCTCTCGCTGATGCGGCTTGCGCCTCTATTCCAATTGGCTTGTTTTTTGGACGGATTGCGAATTTTATCAATGCTGAGTTATGGGGACGTGTTACAGATGTTTCCTGGGCGATGAAGTTTCCTCTCAAAAACCAGTTTGGTGAAATTGTTGGCTATACAGAACCACGCCACCCATCGCAGCTTTATGAAGCCGCCCTGGAGGGGCTTGTGCTCTTTATTATTCTATGGCTTGCCACTCACCTTTATAAAAAATTAGAGCAACCAGGATTTGTCACTGGTCTCTTTTTAGCTGGCTATGGTTTGGCGCGTGGCTTTGTTGAGCATTTCTATCGTCAACCCGATTTAGAGCATCCGATTAGTATCCATACGCCTCTTACTGCAGGGTTATTATACTCAATACCTATGGTACTGTTTGGTATTTACTTAATTTATCGCTCAAACACTAAAAAACTCACTGAATAATTGATTAAAACTCGGTGTGGCTATAGTCAAAGCTAAATTGAACAGTTATAAGTTTCCAAAAAATCAGAGAACGAATGAACCTCATGCTTGAGCAACAATTAAAAGCTTACATTAAAGAAAAAGGCCCCGTGTCCGTGCGGGCCTTTATGGAAGCTTGTCTTTATGATCCTCAACATGGGTATTATCGGCAGGGCAACCCGCTTGGTGCTGAAGGTGATTTTATCACCGCACCAGAGATCAGCCAGATGTTTGGTGAAATGCTTGGGATTTGGTGTGTCACTGCTTGGCAAGCTATGGGCACACCTGTGCCTTTGCAAATTGTTGAGCTGGGCCCAGGCCGCGGCACCTTAATGGCAGATATCCTCCGCTCTCTTTCTAAGCTTCATCCTAACTTTGAAATGCTGAGTGTTCATTTGGTTGAGCGTTCATCAACGCTAAAAGAAACTCAAAAGCAAACATTAGCTAATTCTCAATGCCCTGTTTATTGGTACAACTCTCTTGCTGAAGTTCCTGAAGCCCCCTCCATTATCATCGCGAATGAATTTTTAGATTGTTTTCCTATTCGCCAATTTATCAAAACTGACAATGCATGGTTTGAACGTGTCGTTGGTCTTGATAGCGAAGATAATTTTGTCTTCCGCGTTGGAAGTGAAGTGCCGCGCGGCGTCATCATTCCATCTCGTTTAATGGATGCCGAAAAGGGATCTATTTTTGAATTTTGCCCTGATTTTGAAGCGATCATGAAAGATGTGAAGCGCCTGTCGGGCAGGCATCCGATGGCGGCACTCTTTATCGATTATGGTTTTGAAGGCCCGCAACTTGGTGAGACTTTACAAGCTCTTAGATCCCATAAACCGGTTTCTCCTTTCATGACACCAGGTGGGGTTGATCTAACGGCGCACGTTGATTTTACAGCGTTGGCGGCGCTCGCCATAGCTAACGGGTTAAAGTGCTATGGGCCGCGCGATCAAGGAGCGTTTCTTTCTCAACTCGGGATTGGGGCTCGCGCTGAAATATTGGTGAAAAATGCCAGCGAAGAGCAAATCGATAAGCTTGCTAGTGATGTGGTTCGCCTTGTGGCACCAGAACATATGGGCGCTCTTTTTAAAGCGCTTTGTATCACCAGTTCCTCTGTTGATATTCCGACCCCATTTGATCAAAAGGTGGATCCCAAATATGCCGCGTCGTAGAATTGAAGATGACAATCTCAGCCTGCAGGGCATTTCGCATGGTTTTTTCACGCGGGTGGGCGGCGTATCTGAAGGTATTTATGCCTCTCTTAATTGTGGTTTTGGCTCGAATGATGAAGCCTCAAATGTATTGCAGAATAGATCGATTGTATCAGAGAGATTAGGGGTACCTGGCGCACGTGTTAATACACCCTATCAAACTCATAGCTCTGATGCGGTTGTCACCCATGAGGGATGGGGGCCAGATGCTGCCCCTAAAGCTGATGCTGTGGTGACAAATACGCCCAATATCGTCATTGGGGTCCTTACTGCAGATTGTGCGCCTGTGTTATTTGTTGACCCGATTAATAAAGTTGTGGCTGCTGCGCATTCTGGTTGGCGCGGCGCAGTTGGCGGCGTTTTGGAAAATACAGTTGAGACAATGCGTTCACTTGGTGCACAGCGCCGTCATATCGTAGCCGTTGTTGGGCCTTGTATTGGACAGAAAAACTATGAAGTTGGACATGAATTTTACGATCAATTTATGACTGTTGATCAAGGGTATAGCTCATTTTTCTCACTCAATGAGAAAACGAATAACCCTCATTTTGATCTCAGTGGTTTTGCTGTTTCTCGTTTGGAGAAAATTGGGGTCAAAAAAGCAATTGCGACGCCTTATTGTACCTATGAAGATGAGACTCAGTTCTTTAGTTATCGCCGCAACACTCATAATTCTATGGCGGATTATGGGCGGCAAGTCTCAGCTATTGTCATTAATTAGTGTTTTTTGTTGCATTATGGCCCTTTTACACCAGCTTTCTTGCATAACACCCACCTAATTTGTCTCTTTCACTAGACGATTTATTACACAATGAGTAATGATATGATTCTAACTAGGGTGCCGGTGTGTGTCCTTGTTGTAGTGCGTAATTTGTTGTCACCGGTCATTACAGGGATCTGTACGTTCAGATCGAACTGAATTGAGGGGTTAAAAGGTGACAGATATGTGCACTTCATTTTCGCAATTTTTTCAGAGAATGGCGCGTTTCTCTTGTAAATTCTTACATCTATTTGTAATTGGACTGATGCTCACGGCTCTACAAGCCTGTGAATCTTCGTCTAATTTAGCCTCTAATTTTGGCCTGCAAACGGCTAAAGATAGTGCTGATGCTCAATTACCCACTAAATTAAAAACGGTCGCCTTTGCGCCGCTTGTAGGCGTTCCTGCTACTGTTTCATCAAAGATGCTAACAGCTATAAAAGCGAAGACCAAAGCTAAGAATATCCCTGTCACCACTCAGTTAACTGCAGCTGATTATCTGGTTCGTGGTTATTTGGTTGCTTCACCTCATAGTAAGGGCGGCAAGCTTTCTTATATTTGGGACATCAATGATAAAAAGGGTGTTCGCATCCACCGGGTGCTTGGTAATGAGCTTTTAAACGGCAAGAGAACATCAAATGGCTGGGCTCTTGTTAATGATCAGGTTATTGAAAAAGTTGCTGATGCTTCAAGTGTGAAACTTGCTGGTTGGCTTTCTAGCGCACGTAATCAAGTGCCCGTTCAGCAAAAACAGCAACAAAACAATGCGCCGAAGCGAATTAATCAAATTGCTCAAAATGACAAGAGAGCACAAGATGGCACTCCTGGTGATCCATTAATTACAGGCGCTGTAAGTAAGGCACCTCGCGGCCTTCTTACTCAAGTAAAACCTGTGATTGGAGCGCCAGGTGATGGGCGGATTTCGCTGACTAATGCTCTACGCCGTGAACTTACAAAAAATGGCATTGCTCTTTCCAATAGACAAGTTACTGGCTCTTATACCGTTCAAGGGACTGTTAAACTTAATAAAGTTTCAGGTTCTAGCGAAAAAGTGAATATTGTTTGGAAGGTTTATGACTCTACTGGTAACAGAGTTGGAACGGTTTCACAGAATAATGTTATTCCCAAAGGCTCTTTAAATGGTGCTTGGGGGCCAACTGCTATTGCTGCCGCCTCAGCTGCTGCTAAGGGTATTGTCAAATTATTACCTGCCAAGAAATAAGACTGTTTTATAAATGCACTCACTTTTTAAATTTTTAGAAGTTAGTGAGAATAATTGGGCCTTGAGTTGTTTACAGCTCAAGGCTCTCTTGTTATGAAGCCAATTATTAATTGGAATTTTATAAAAGTGTCATAATTCCACCAAAATAGAAGAAATGAGACACATGCTGCGGAGATCTCTCTCATGAAATTGGTTGCTGGAAATAGTAATCACCTATTAGCTGAAGCTGTGGGTGCCTATTTAAATTTGCCTCTTACAAAATGCACCGTTAAGCGTTTTGCAGATATGGAGATCTTTGTTGAGATCGAGGAAAATGTTCGAGGTGAAGATGTGTTTGTTTTGCAATCAACATCATTTCCAACAAATGACCATCTCATGGAATTGCTTATTCTCATTGATGCGCTAAAACGCTCATCTGCTCGTAGGATTACAGCGGTTATTCCTTATTATGGCTATGCGCGGCAAGATAGAAAACCTGGGCCCAGAACGCCGATTTCAGCCAAGCTTGTTGCGAATATGATCACTCAAGCGGGGGCTGACCGTGTTCTCACAGTAGATTTGCATGCGCTGCAAATCCAAGGCTTTTTTGACATTCCAACTGACAATCTCTTTGCTGCTCCGACCATGGTTAAAGACATTAAAGATAACTTTGATGTGAGCAAAGTTATGGTTGTCTCACCTGATGTTGGCGGTGTGGTGCGAGCCAGGGATTTGGCGAAACGAATTAATGCACCGCTCGCGATTGTTGATAAACGCCGTGAGAGAGCGGGCGAATCTGAAGTGATGAGTGTTATTGGTGACGTTGAGGGATATGAGTGTATTCTGGTTGATGACATTGTTGATAGTGGCGGCACGTTATGCAATGCGTCTGATGCGCTTTTAGAGCGCGGCGCTAGTGAGGTAAGCGCATACATCACTCATGGTGTGCTTTCAGGTGGTGCTGTGGCACGGGTTACCTCTTCATCTTTGAAGAACCTGGTGATCACGGATAGCATTCAATCAACTGAGGCTGTTCGCGTGGCTCATAATATTCGCGTGATTTCAATCTCAACTCTTATTGGTGAAGCCATATCGCGAACATCAACTGAGAAGTCAGTTTCAAGCCTCTTTAAGTAAAGAGCTTTTCAACTATTGATATTGCAATAAAAAAGGCCTGAGTTAAATTTCTCAGGCCTTCTTTGGTTGCGCTTCAGGTTGCCTTTTCTGTGCTTTAGATGCCCACCTGGCATCCGCAAGAAGCAACCGCGCTGATCCCTAAAACCGGGATCCAGTTTTCGTTATTAGGCAGGTGATGGTCCAAAGACAAGCACTGCGTTCAAGCCACCGAAGGCAAAACTATTTGACATAGTATAGTTGACTTCAGTTGAACGACCTTTGTTTGGAATGTAATCAAGATCACATTCGTCACCAGGTTCTTCAAAACCGATGGTTGCCGGCAGGAAGTTATCTTCCATAGCCTTAAGACATGCAATTGCCTCAATACCGCCACCAGCGCCAAGGGCATGACCGTGCATAGCCTTTGTTGATGAAACCGGTGTGTCTTTTGCGCTATTGCCAAATACACGCTTGATTGACCGTGTTTCATTAATATCGTTGACTACAGTGGCTGTACCATGAGCGTTGATATAATCAATATCACTTGGAGAGACTTCAGCGTCGTTTAATGCCAATTGCATTGCACCTGCTGTGCCATCAATATCTGGGTTCACCATGTCAGCTGCGTCAGCTGTCATGCCAAAACCTTTAACTTCGGCCAAGATATTCGCGCCGCGCTCTTTAGCGTGCTCTAATTCTTCCAGCATCAAGATACCAGCACCTTCAGCTAGGACTGTACCATTGCGGTGTTTAGAGAAGGGGTAAAGACCAACTGGGCTTAACACACGCATGCCTTGCCAAGCTCTTGTTGTGCCCCAAGCTAATGAGGCTTCAGCTGCACCACCGAGGCCAAAATCAACCATGCCAGATTTGATCATGTTGTATACAAGACCAATTGAATGGGTGGCTGTTGAGCATGCGCTCACCACACCAAAACATGGGCCTTTGATGCCATACTCAATTGAGATGTGAGCTGGGCCAGAAGAGCCAATGGTTTTCAGCAATGTAAGTGGGTGGGTTGCCCGCTTTTTTAGTTCAAAAAGACCGCGATAGCTGTCTTCTAGCGTGTTGATACCACCAACGCCTGAGCCGATAATGGCTGCAGCGCGCAACCCCTTTTCAGGTGTGAGTGGCATTTCAATGCCAGATTGTTTAACAGCTTCTCTTGCAGCTATACCAGCGAATTGTGAATAACGATCCGCCATTAAGAATTGCTTTGTCAGCCCTTCTTCTTTGGGATCGAAATCTTTGACTTCACCGGCGATTTTAATTTGCAAGTCTTCTGTGTTGTACGTCTTGGCATCTTCAATGCCGCATTTATGCTCTTTAATGGCAGACCAGAATTTCTCTGTGCCTATTCCAAGAGATGATACAACACCTGTACCAGTTACAACGACTCGTCTTGTTTGTTGGTTACTCATTCAATTTTTAAGGACTTAAAATCATTTAAGTCCCTTAAAACCTTTCTACTCGAAAATAGATATACTCGTTAAATTTAAGCTTTTAGACACAAAGGTCTTTTAGCTCATTAATTAGCCGTTAGCAGCAACGAGTTCTTTTACTTTATCAACTACGGAACCCACAGTTTTAAAGTCTTCTACTTCTTCATTGGCATTGTAAGGGATTTCAATACCGAAAGTATCTTCAATATCAAAAACGATAACAGCCAGATCAAGTGATTCAATGTCTAGTTCACTTAATGGTGTTTCCAACGGAATAGTTTCCGGTGGTTCTTTCATATTCTTTTTCAAAATATCGATAATTTTTTGTGCCACATCTTCCATATGCCGCTCTCCTTGCATTTGCACCGTTATTTGCAACATTTGCACCATTTATTTGCATATTTGAGCAAATAAAACATTACTCTTGAATGTAAGTGCTAAATTAGACCCTCGAAAAGCGCAAGAAAACTTTTAGAATAACGTTAAAATGCGTTTTGATTGTCTCGTTGGGGTTAATATTTATAGCAATAAATCTGTTCTCTTAATGTGCAATTAACGCGCATGCACCTCTCACATTTATTGGGAGCAGATTTCGTGCTATTATAAATTCCATATAGTGTATTGAACCCTATTTGACCACATTTCACATCTGATCATTGTTCAACTTCTCTCACTTGGCTGGCAAAAGGCGCATAAAATGGAAAAAAAATCAAGCATCAACCAGACGAATTCTGAATTTCCGTGGCAAAAATGTTACCCTGAAGGGGTCAAATGGGACGATGAGTTCGAAGGAAAGCCTCACTTTTTGCTTTTAGAACAAGCCGTTAAATCTTATGGCTCCCTCATATGCACCACTTTTCTAGGGAAGTCTCTCACTTACCAAGAAATCGGTGAAAGGGCTGATAAATTAGCCGCAGGCCTGCAAGAAATGGGCATTGGTAAGGGAGATAAGGTTGGTTTGTTCCTCCCCAATAGCCCGACTTACGTTTATTTCTACTTTGCGATTTTGAAGGCTGGTGCAACTGTTGTTAACTATAATCCACTTTACACGGTTGAGGAGCTGGAATTTCAGGTCAGAAATAGCGAGACCAGCCATATGGTCACGCTGGATTTAAAGCTCTTATTTGAAAAGTGCGAAGCGCTTATGGTTAATGGCGCATTAAGCAAAACCATTGTGGCCTCTTTTGCCGAGTTATTGCCGCCCGTTAAATCCCTGTTGTTTAGAACTTTAAAGCAAAAGGATTTGGCTAAGATCTCCTCGTCTTCTCAGTCTAATAACTGCATTTTAGAAGATGATATTTTAAAATCTGGGGCATCCTTTACGCCTGTCGAGATCAATCCAGACACTGATATTGCGGTTTTGCAATATACAGGCGGCACAACTGGGCGGCCGAAAGGGGCTATGCTCACGCATGCGAACCTTTCTATTCAAGCCGAGCAAATTATGCGGGCCTGTTTGACCTTGCGCCCTGGTCATGAAGTGATGATGGGGATTTTACCTTTCTTTCATGTGTTTGCCATGACGGTTGTATTAAATATTGGCGTGAGCCTTGGGGCTCGATTACTGCTCATGCCCAAATTTGAAATGAAAGACGCCTTAAAGTTAATGCGTAAAGAAAAGCCAACTTTAATGCCTGGTGTGCCAACTTTATTTAATGCTCTGTGCAATCTAAACCCTGCTCCCATTTCTGCTTTGGAGAATTTAACACTCTGCATCTCAGGCGGCGCACCGTTGCCACCAGCTCTGATTGATGAGTTTGCTGAAATTTGCCCAGCCACTCTGATTGAAGGCTATGGTTTATCTGAAACGTCACCTGTTTTGACATGCAACCCTCCCACCGGTGTGATTAAACCAGGCTCTATTGGGGTACCCCTGCCGCAAACAATTATCTCAATCCGCTCGTTAGAAGATCCTTCTGTTGAAATGCCTCAAGGTGAGAAAGGTGAAATTTGCGCGAAAGGCCCGCAGGTCATGCCTGGCTATTGGAATGCTAAGGAAGAGACAGACAATGTGTTTGTTGGCGATTATTTTAGAACCGGTGATATTGGGTATATGGATGAAGATGGGTACACGTTTATCGTTGATCGCCTTAAGGACTTGATCCTGTGCTCAGGTTTTAATGTTTATCCTCGTCACGTTGAGGATGCCATTTACAAACACACAGCTGTTGAAGAAGTGACAGTCATTGGTATTCCTGATGATTATCGAGGAGAGGCGCCGAAAGCATTTGTGAAGCTCAAAACCGGACAAAGCCTCACAAAAGAGCAGCTCTTAGAGTTCTTATCTACAAAACTCTCTAAGATTGAATTGCCTGAGGAAATAGAATTTCGCGATGAGCTTCCCAAGACGATGGTTGGAAAGCTCTCTAAAAAAGAATTGCGGGATGAGTGAGGCGATAACAGCAAGCGCGAGCAAGAAGAGACACTTACAATTGTCACTTTAGTTTTTCGCTTGCTTATAGCTTTCTAGATCACTCACTTTTTTCCAAATATGGGTTTTGCAAATTGGCAAGTAATTATGGCAGCCTTTAATTTCCATTTTGTCAGCGGTGATTAAACGAGCGTGGCCTTTAAAGGCTTTGCCTTTTTCAGGGTCATAGAGCCAGCCCTTCCACATATTATCTTGTACGCGGCGCATATTTAGCATGATGGCAATGCCAATGATGGGGCGTCCACGTAGTTTAAGATTTTTGTTTAATTTATCTGTTTGAGGTTTGCCCTTGCGATCCAGTGGCTCTTTTAACCATACGATTTCATTACAGAGGCTTTCACCGCAAGGTGTCACTTTTAAATGAGATCTACCCTGTTTTGTTAGCCATACACCTGTAACGGCGGCTAATTCAGCAGCGCCTTTTTCAATATTAGGCTGAGCTAGTACTGGTGAAGTGCAAAAGACAAGTAATGACGCCACAATAGAAAATAGCGACAATCCAAATTTTACTAATGAACTCATACCAAACTCCGGACACAAAAATTATTCTTTGAATAAAAAGACATGTCCTTCTAAAATTGTCAATATAATGAAAAACTTGTGATTATTGACCTAGACTAGCAATTTAACAGTGTTTATTCGCCTTTTTCTAGCAAATCAGGGCTTTTTAGGATCGCTGCGACGCCCATTCCACCAGCAGTACAAATGGAAATTAGCCCAGTTTTCCCCTTGGTTTTACTTAATTGCTTGGAAAGAAGCGCGACGATGCGAGCTCCTGTTGCTGCAAAGGGGTGACCATATGCCAAGCTAGAACCTTTCACATTCAATTTTTCTCGATCAATTGAGCCTAAAGCGCCCTCTAACCCAAGCACATTTTTGCAATAATCATCATCTTCCCAGGCCTTTAAGGTTGAGAGAACTTGAGCGGCAAAGGCTTCATGGATTTCGTAAAAGTCAAAATCTTGAAGCTTCATATTGTTTCGCTTTAACAGATTGGCTACGGCAATGGTTGGCGCGATGAGAAGGCCTTCACCATTTACATAATCGACTGCCGATGTTTCTGCATCCACAAGAAAGGCCTGAATATCGTGACCTTGGGTTTTAGCCCATTCTTCAGATGAGAGGAGAACAGTTGAGGCACCATCGGTTAACGGTGTTGAATTGGCAGCTGTTAATGTGCCTCTCACCGTTTTGTCAAAGCTGGTTTTTAAGGTCGCTAATTTTGAGAGCTCAATATCTTCGCGGATATTGTTATCTCTAAACACCCCAGCGCAGGGCACGATTAAATCGTCATGATAGCCATCTTCATAAGCTGCGATTGCTTTTTGATGGCTATCAAAGGCTAATTGGTCTTGCTCACTTCTCGCAATTTTCCAGGTTTGAGCCATGAGCTCACAGTGACCGCCCATGGTCAGCCCAGTTCTTGGCTCGGCGGTGCTGGGTGGTTGTGGGGCTAATTCTCCCATTGAGAAGCCTTTAAAGATTGCCAATTTTTCCTTGAAAGATCTGGCTTTGGTTAGTTTTACCAACCTTTGAGCAAAGCGGCGTTTAAAGACTACTGGGGCATCGCTAACTGTATCCGTGCCAACTGCAATTGCGCTGTCACATTGGCCTATTGCGATTTTAGCGGCGCTTCCCATTAAGGCTTGCAGGCTGGTGCCACAGGCTTGCATCATGGTCGTTGCCGGTGTCGATGGCGCTAATTTTGAGGCAACAACAGCTTCTCTAGCCAAGTTCCAATCTTTGGCGTGAGTGACGACGGCCCCGCCTACCACTTCATCAATATGCTGACCTTCTAGGTGATAGTGATCAACCAAACCATCGAGCGCTGTGCCTAACAAATCCAAATTTGTAAGGTCTTGATAGGCTGTGTTTGAGCGGCAAAATGGGGTTCTAACGCCCCCTAAAATTGCAACAGGCCTTACAGTTTGGTTTGCCATTTTATCAACTCCTTATTACCCGCAAAGTTGTTTGCTGTATGAGTGTCTTTGTTCGTCTAAACTTACTTAAGTGTCTTTATGATCTAAATAGTGGAGTGGGCCACCTCTGAAGGGAGCAAAGCCTGTGCCGAAAATTACGCCCGCATCAATCAGATCTCTGCTACCTGCAACCTTTTCTTCATCGCATTTTTCGCATTCTGTCAGAAGTGGAGAGAGAAGTTCATCGGCCAATGAAATAAGCTCAGCTTCATCATAATCTTCTTTTTGTTTTTCAGCTCTCCCCTCTTTCCAGACATAGAACCCTTCTCCAGTTTTTTTGCCTAGTTTGCCTTTTTCAACAAGACGGCCAAGCTTGCTTCCTTTAGGATCGCCGAGCTCAAGGGTATTGGCGACATGCTGGCAAATATCAAGCCCGACCACATCAATGAGTTCAATTGGCCCCATAGGCATGCCAAAGTCGAGGGCGGCTTGGTCTATTTTTTCTGCCGCAACACCTTCCTCCAGCTGTCGCACAGCTTCCATCATATAAGGGGCCAGTACCCTGTTCACCAAAAAGCCTTTGCAGGATTTTACAATGAGAGGGAATTTATTGATTTTAGTGACAAAGGCGCAGCCCTTATCAACTTCTTCCTGCCTGGATTTTTCAGATTTAACAACTTCTACCAACGGCATTTGTGCAACGGGGTTAAAGAAATGGATGCCGATTAAACGTCCTTCATCCTGCATACCGTTTGCAATATCTTCAAGGGGCAGTGAAGATGTGTTTGTGGCCAACACTGCACCTGGTTTGATTTCTTTTTCTAACTGCTGGAATAAGTTTTGTTTAATCTCTAAATTTTCGACAATGGCCTCAATGATGATATCCGCACGTTTCACACCTTTGCCTTCGATGTCAGGAATGAGGCGGGCAACAGCTGCCTCGACTGCAACCGGCTTTTTCAATCTTTTGCGGAAAAGTTTTTTTGAACTCTTTTGAGCCTTTACCAATTGCTCCTCGGACATATCTTGTAATGTCACTTCCATACCGCTGATCACACACCAGGCGGCGATGTCCGCGCCCATTGTTCCTGCACCGATGACATGGGCTCTTAAGGGTTTAAAACCTGTGTCCTTGGGCGCGAGTGCTTTCATTTCTTCAGAGAGATGGAAGACCCGGCGTAAGTTCCTTGATGTCTCAGATGCCATGAGGGGGGCGAAGAGTTTTTGCTCAGCTTTGAACATTTCAGCTTCCGTGCCGCCATGATTTTCATAGAGTTCGATTAACTTGAAAGGTGCTGGATAATGATCTTCTCTCACCTTTGCTTTGGTTTTTTTGCGCATTTGAGAGGCTAATAATTTTCTCACTGGCATGAGGCGCATGATTTTATGAGTGAGGCTATTGCCTGCTTTTGATTTGCGGTTTTGCAGAACAGCTTTGCGGGCGGCCCAGCGCAACTCCAAAGCACTTGGCACCAACTGATCAACCAGACCAAAGGCCTTTGCAACTGGCGCTTTGAGCATGCGGCCAGTTAACATGGCTGTCATGCCATTTAAGGGACCGGCTAAACGCTGCATGCGCACAGTGCCGTGAAGACCGGGGATGATACCTAACTTAACCTCAGGCAGACCAACACGAGTGCCTTCACTTCTTGTGGCAATGCGGTAATGGCACGCCATTGCCATCTCCAAGCCACCGCCTAAGCAAAAGCCATTAATGGCAACAACAACAGGCAAATTTAAATCTTCAATTCTTTGAAAAAGGTCCGTGCCGGTTTTGGTTACTTCTCTGACCTTTTCAACCGTGTCGAGCTGCTCGAACTCTTTGATATCTGCGCCGGCGATAAAGTTATTTTCTTTACCTGAGATGATCACTAAACCGGTGATGTCTCCATTAAGTTTGCCGCGTTCTGCTTCATCGATGATGGCTTCTAACTCTCTAAAAGAGCGCTCGCTGAGTGTGTTCATCGATTGATCCGGGCAATCAATGGTGGCCCAGGCGATGTTTTCTACATCAACTTCAAAAGACCAATTTTGAAGACTGTCAATCGATATATCCATTTGTCTTTACTCCATTTGCCCTTGCTCTGAAATTGGCTTAGTGGACTTTTTAATCCCTTGTATGTCGCTTGGGTTAAATTGATCTACTGCGATGACTTTTGCCGTTAATTTTTCGAGCCGCTTTAATCTTTCAGCTTCATTGGATGTGAGAATATTCGCTTGAACGGCTTCTTCATGCCAATCTAGCCCATGGAAGCGGCGGATTTGTCCTGATTTTATGGCCTTTTCTAGCTTTTTGCTAACAGGCGCGAGTTCCATTACTTCAGCTAGTGTCACTTCTAAAATACCAGTTGAATCATTTTCATCCCGACTAATGTAAATGTGACTGGTTAGGCGATCTCTTGTTGAGGGCTCGTTTAGTGTTTTCTTAACGATGGCTTTGCCAAGGCGATCTTTTGCAGGCTTATGATGATTGCCGAACGGGAAGATCAAGCGGCGTAAACCCCACCCAACTAGGGGAGATGGATAATTCTCCAGCACGCCATCACAAGCTTGATAAAAACGATAAAGAGCGTTTTGAGCGGCATACTCTAAGAAAACAAGATCATCTCTGATCTGGCCGTCATCTTCATATCTCTTCAGCATGGCCGAGAGAAGGTATAGCTCGCTTAACGCATCGGCCATACGGCCAGATAGTTTTTGCTTCACCTTTAATCTCCCGCCAAGTATGGCCACGGTTAAATCTGAAAGCAGTGCAAAATTGCGAGAGGCTCTTGATAGAGCGCGATACCATTTAATGCTATTGCCGGCTCTATGAGGAGCGTGAGCAAAGCCACCAAAGGTTAGATTGTGAAAGAGTGCACCGAAAATATTGGCCAGTGAATATTTCACATGTCCCCATAAGAGCGGTTCAAATTCATGGAGACCTTGTTCTTCATTCTCGATTTGAACTGCTTGAATTTCCTTGTAAAGAAACGGGTGACTTCGTAGAGACCCTTGGGCAAAGGTGATGAGGGTCCGCGTTAAGATATTCGCGCCTTCAACGGTGATGGCGACGGGAATAGATTGATAAGCGGCTTGTAAATAATTGGAGGGGCCATCACAAATGCCTTTGCCTCCGTGAATGTCCATAGCGTCATTGACTGCACGGCGGGCCCATTCGGTTGATTGATATTTCAGCAATGCTGAGATTACGGCGGGTTTTTCTCCGCCTTGCACCATAGAAGCGGTCATGGCTCTGGCAGATTCAAGAACATAAGAGGCCTCAACTAAGCGTGAGAGTGGTTCTTCGATGCCTTCCATATTATTAATCTGAATGCCGAATTGATTACGAATGAGACCATAAGCTGTTGTGAACCGTAACATTGACTTAGCTGCTGCGGTGGAGCTTGCTGGTAGCGAGACGGCTCTGCCAGCAGCAAGACAGCTCATCAGCATTTTCCAGCCCTCACCGACGCGATCTCTGCCGCCAATGATCCACTCGAGCGGGATGAAGACATCTTTGCCGCTGTTCGGGCCGTTTGGAAAGGCACAACCATTGGGTAAATGGCGATCACCAATGTTCACGCCTTTATGATCCGTTGGGATAAGGGCTAAGGTAATGCCGATATCTTCTTCTTCACCCAGCAATTTGTCAGGGTCAAAGAGATAAAATGCCAAGCCTAGTAGCGTCGCCTTTGGGCCTAAGGTAATGTAGCGCTTCTCCCAATTGAGCTTAATGCCAAGAGTTGTCTCCCCTTCAAACTCTTGTTCGCAGACGACACCTCTATCACGCATAGTGGCAGCGTCAGACCCTGATGTTGGGCCGGTTAGACCAAAACAGGGAACCTCTTGGCCTTTTGCGAGACGGGGTAAATACTGCTCAACTTGTTCTGGGGTTCCGTATTTTTCGATTAACTCCCCTGGTCCTAAAGAATTGGGTACCATGATGATGACGGAGACATCAGGTGAGCGTGAGGCGACTTTGCCTAAGATCAGTGATTGAGCTTGCGCAGAGAACCCTAAGCCACCGTGCTCTTTAGAGATAAGCATCCCCAAAAAGCCTTTTTCCTTAATATAGTCCCAAATATCATCAGGTATTTCTCGATCACAGGCTCTCACCTGCCAATCGTCAATCATTTTGCAGAGTGTTTCGGTTGGACCTTCTAAAAAGGCTTGTTCCTCATCACTCAAGCGAATGGGAGAAATGGCGCGTAGTTTTTCATAATCTGGTTTACCGCTAAAAATTTCAGCGTCCCACCCAACGGTGCCGCTCTCTAAAGCTTCTTTTTCAGTATCTGATACTGGCGGGATGACTTTGGCGATGATTTTAAAGAGAGGTTTGACGATGTAGGCTTGTCTTAAACTTTGAATGGAGCACAGACCTAAAGCGGAGGTAATGGCAGCTAAGAGAAAGAAGAGAATGCTAAAGCCTGAACCTGATCCAGAGCCTAAAAGTGTGACCACACTGGTGAGGAGAAAAAGAGCTGTCCAACTAAGAAGCGATGCATGGCGAATGGATAGTACCATTGCTCCAAGGAGTAAAATTAACAAACTTGTGACTATCGCCATTGGTTAAACCCCGTTTTTAAAATTTTTGACTTAAAGATAGCTTTAAGCCTATGTAAACTTGCTTCTCTCTTTTAGTGTACAAATTTAAACACTAGTCGAGTATTCAAACAACGTCTTTGATTTAATACTCAATCTCCTCAGCTTACACAGGTTTCATCATAGTGAAGGCATATATAAGACGTCAAATTGCAGTTCCAATATGTCTTTTCAGTTACCTTCTTTAGATTTTACGTCTTAGATTTTAATTTTTTCCTTATTTTTTGGTGTGTTAGGTGCAATTTTGCAAATTGGCTATCTTTAGTCTCTCAGACCTAAAATACGCCTTCATATGCTTAGTATCCCATGAAATTGACCTGATAATACAATCAAATTCACTTCATAGTTTTGTGTACTGATTGTTATGTCTCGCCTCTTTTTGTTTCTTGCGCTTAATTGACAGAGCGAGCAAGATTGATAAACTGCGCTCATAAAAATCGCACTTTTCCAGGCCTCTTGATATGGATCATTGTTCTTGGTGGTTGTGAGGCTTTAAGTGAATAAGTGTCAATAAATGTTTTATAGATTAAGGGAATTGTTTTTATGTCTGATGAAGAACCTGAAAGCCCACAAATGTCACCTTATATGGCTGAGGTTGTTGAAGGTAAGCGCTATTTTTGGTGCTCATGCGGTAAATCTAAAAACCAACCGTTTTGTGATGGTGCTCATGAGGGAACGGACTTTAAACCAATTCCGTTTGTTGCTGAGACAACAGGAACTGTAACGCTTTGTGGTTGCAAGAAAACTGATGATGGGCCTTGGTGTGATGGCTCTCACCTACTCTACTGACACTAGTGTCTTTCTTAGTGGGCCTTCAGGTTGCCCACTAGCAACCGGCCTATAGCATCCGCACTTTGTAGTGGTGCTTCAGATGCTCACAAAGCATCCGCACTATATAAAAAAGCCCCCGCAAATTTGCGGGGGCTTTTTGTTTTTTGTGTCAGATAAAATTCTTAGCTATATTTTTGAATTTCACCAGCTTTTAGGCGGGCCATATAGCTTTGTAATTCTCTCTTCACAACTGGCGCCAAGAGATAGAGGCCGATTATGTTAAAGATGCCCATTGCGAAGAACGTGCCGTCTGTAAAATCAATGATGGCACTCAGGTTCATGGCAGAGCCTGGAATGATCGCAAGACAGAAAATTAATTTATAAATTAATTCTGAAATGGTGCTTTCACCAAATAGATATGTCCATGCTTTTAGTCCGTAATATGACCAGGCGATCATTGTAGAGAAAGCAAAGAGCACAACAGCTACAGCCAAGATATATGGGAACCAGGAGATATTCGCCGCAAAAGCTTTTGAGGTTAGAGTTACACCAGCAATTTTTTGGCCAACGACCAGCTCACCTGAGATCACAATCACCAGAGCCGTTAGAGTACATACAACCACTGTATCAATAAAGGGTTCTAGTAATGCTACAAAGCCTTCTGAAATTGGCTCTTTTGTTTTCACTGCTGAGTGAGCAATGGCGGCGGACCCCATACCAGATTCATTTGAGAATGATGCCCGTTTGAAACCTTGTATAATGGCGCCAATTGTACCGCCAGCAACACCTTCTGCTGTAAAGGCACCTTCAATGATTTGGCCAAACGCCCAACCAATTTTATCATAGTTCATCAGAATAATCGCAATGGCTGCTAATACGTAAATGATCAACATGAATGGAACGATTTTCGATGTCACGCTAGCAATTGAGCGAATGCCGCCAATTATCACGGTGCCAACGATTACAGCTAATACTGCTCCAAAGATCCACCCAGCGCCAGCAAGTGGCCCGGCGTCACCGCCAGTGACTGTATATACTTGGCTGAAAGACTGATTGGCCTGGAACATATTGCCACCGCCCAAAGCGCCAAAAATACAGCAAAAAGCAAAAGCTACAGCTAAAACACGACCTAAACCGCCCAAGCCTTTTTCAGCTAAACCTTTAGAGAGATAATACATTGGTCCACCAGATACGGAGCCATCAGCATGTTCATCTCTGTATTTCACACCTAATGTACATTCAGTGAATTTGGTTGCCATTCCGAGTAGTCCCGCAAGGATCATCCAGAAGGTGGCACCAGCACCACCAATGGACACGGCTACTGCTACACCGGCTATATTGCCGAGGCCGACTGTGCCTGAAAGTGCTGTTGAGAGTGCTTGGAAGTGAGTAATTTGTCCGGGGTCTCTTGGATCGGTATATTTACCGCGCACAATATCAATAGCGTGACGGAATGCAAAAATTTGAATAAAGCCAAAATAAAGAGTGAAGATTAGAGCTGCAACAATTAGCCAAACAACGATGAGGGGAACGGGAACGCCTGCAACAGGCACTGAGAAAAAGATGACATCGACAACAGCTTTGGCAACAGGGGCGACTAAGTCATTTATTTGCGCATCAATTGATTTTTCCGCGACTTCCTGAGCTTTTGCTAATGTTGGCATAATGGTTAGGACCAGTGTGGCCATCACCGCGGCTAACGCCGCATTCATCTTTCGGTACATTTTTTATCTCTCCCGTTTTTTCTTCATCTCCCTCTTTTTAGCGGGAAGATGTCTCAACCTTGATAAAATATGTTGCATAAAATGTGCCGGGACTCCAAATTTTTGAGAATGGTTTTTGACATTTTTTAGGGATCGAGTGGCTGAAAAGGGATATATGCAACAGTTTATGCACATTATCTGCTGTTCTTTAGAAGCTTTCTAATGAAAGATCACTGTTTTCCCATCATTGATTAAAACACGATGTTCCGTGTGGAACTTAACCGCTTTGGCTAAAACACGGCGTTCAATGTCTCTGCCTGCTGCAATAAGATCATTGACACTCATGGCGTGATTAACGCGCTCAATTTCTTGCTCAATGATGGGCCCTTCATCCAAATCTGGGGTCACATAATGCGCCGTTGCGCCGATGAGCTTAACGCCCCTGGCATGGGCTCTATGGTAAGGTTTGGCCCCTTTAAAGCCGGGGAGGAAAGAATGGTGAATATTGATTATAGAGCCGAAATAATCATCGCTTAGCTTATCTGATAAGATCTGCATATAGCGGGCTAATATAATGCACTCGGTACCATCACTTACAAATAGCTCTCTTAGTTGTTGCTCTTGGGCTTCTTTCGTTTCTTTGGTGATGGGAGCATGGGTGAAGGGAATGTTGTTTTGCTTTGCAATCGCTTCAACATCTTTATGGTTTGAAATGATCCGGACAATCTCAATAGGCAATGTTCCAATGCGCCAGCGATAGACCAAATCATTGAGGCAATGATCTGTTTTAGAGGCCATTATGGTCGTTTTTACCTTTCGGTCAGCTTCGTAAAGCCGCCATTCCATATTGTATTTTTCGCCTGGACCTTCTAACGCGGTTACAATTTGACTTTTTGTGCATGTCTCATGGGCTGAGAATTTCACGCGCATAAAGAACCGTCCCGTTTGGCTATCTCCAAATTGGGAACTCTCGATGATATTGCCGCCAATCTCAGCAATGGTACCTGCAATGCTGGCTACAATCCCCGGAGCATCGCAACAAGCAAGTGTTAGGATATAGTCTTGTCCCATTTTCTGATCTTTTTTTAATGACGCATCTTCGCACCTGATGGTGGGCATGGGTGGGTTAGAATTTTCTTGCGTCATGTATTTGCCTCCCTAAGGCACTGAATTAACCACTATTTTTATAGCAACCATTGTGTTGTCTGCGTTCAATTTTTACTTTTTTAAGGCCGATTGCAAATTTTTTTGTGAACAATATTTAATTGGCTCATTTTGGCTATAGTTATATTATCTACAAAGAGAAATACAAGTCAGCTTATGTTCATGTTTTCTGATTTAAGTTTGGGTTTAGACCCTAGTTTAGTTAATAAAAGTTTTTTGGAAAAAATTGTTATGCACCCTCTTATGTTTAAGTCTAGAACTCGGCGCTCGATCAACCTGCTTATTGTTGCTCTCATTTTTGTCTCTGCCATGTTAGGCACAGCGAAAGCTGGAGATATTGCAAAGAGGCATGTGCTCGGTTTTTCTCCTGATGGAACTTATTTTGCCTTTGAAGAATTTGGCGTGCAGGATGGCTCTGGCTTTCCCTATTCGAATATTTACATCACGAATACCCGCTCAAATAGCTGGGTCAAAGGATCGCCGTTTCGGGTTTTATTAAAAGACGAAACCGATGCTGATGCGCTGACCTTACAACACAGATTAAAAACGGCCCGAGACCAGGCTTTATCTCAAGCTGATGCAAGTTTAAAGAAATACAAGATCAGTATGGCTGGAGACCTTTTGGCGCATAACCCCATATCTGAAGTCGATCGAGACCCTAAGAAAGTGACTGTGTTTCCTGGAATTGATCCCTATTGGCAAAAACAGCAATTGACCTTTCGCCTTAGCGACATGCCTATTGCGACAAAAAGATGCAAAGATTATGGGCCTGAAGCACAAACAGGCTATTCCCTATCTGTTGAACCCTCAGAGGGGAAATCAAAGATTTTGCACAAAGATGCCCGCATTCCGACTAGTCGTGGATGTCCAAAGCGATATGCAATTTCAGATATTATCAAATTTGAGCCCAAAGTTGCGCCATCTGCTAAAGAAAACAAGAAAGAAGCGGTTTATATCGTTCTTTTACAAGTGTTTAGCTATGGATTTGAAGGGGATGATGGACGATATCTTGCCAATTCATCCTGGTTGCCGTCTTTAGGAGTGACAAACTAGGCTTTCAGCCCGTTCCCTGAATGGTTTTGTGTTAATTGTGCACAAGTCGGCGTTCTCTCGCGGACTCTATTTTGCTCTTTGAGAGGCTTTGCTATACACAAGTTTGTATTTTTGGTGTTTCAGTTGCCCTGACATAGTGGCAGCTCCATAATTATTAGGTATGGGTCAACAATTAAGTGTTTGGGCAAGAAACTGTCTTAAACCTCGCCTATAATTTGACACTTCAATTTTCTTTAGCTTTGAGGGGAAGTATAATGGCAAATAGTGCAGCCGCAACAGCGGGACATGGTCGCGGTAAAATTGCAGGCTTGGTGCTTGCGATTTTATTTTCAATTATCTACGGAATTTTCTTATCTGGTGCTTTGATGACGGAGCATATCCAGCTTGGTGGCGGAGAGCTAACAGATGATATCGCAAGTACTGCTTATGCCGTTGGTATTTCTGGCTCTATTGCGGCTCTTCTGACATGGTGGCTTCAGGTATTAGTCGCAAGCCGCCCTGTGTTTTTCAGATTTGTCTTTGCCTTTTTAACCCTCACCGTTTTGTTTTTGGTTGTGGGTGGCGCTTTGACTTTGGCGCATGAATATTTGCCACTGCCTGGTAAATTTGGCCCGACTTATCAATTTAGTGGTGCGCAAGATTTTTACATTTCGCTCGTTCAGGGGATCAATGCATTTACCTCATTATTTTTAAGCCCGCTTCGTTTGTCTATTCTTGGACTTCTTCCAGCTGGAGCTTTGTACATCACCATGTTTGGGCCAAGAAGAGATTAGAGAAATCGACTTCTCATACAGTTCATAAAAAGCAGCGCATCTTAATAGAGCGCTGCTTTCTTGTTTTTTAGGCTTAGTTAGAGCGTAAAGGATACCTTTTCGCACCAATTTTTCATGTTTTCATTGGGCTTCCTCTTGACATAAAGGGGCAAAAATGAAATTTCCTTAGCCTCAAGATTATCCATTTATGGCGACTAGGCTCTTGTGTTTAATGCCTAGACCTCATTCCGAAACAATTAGAGAAAGCACTACCTCATGATCCCTCGCTATTCCCGCAAAGAAATGACTGACATTTGGGAGCCAGCCACGAAGTTCCGTATTTGGTTTGAAATTGAAGCACATGCTGCTTCTGCTATGGCTGAGTTTGGGACCATCCCTCAAGAATCAGCTGATGTGATTTGGGAAAAAGGTGGCAAAGCAGAATTTAATGTTGAGCGCATCGACGAAATTGAGCGCGAAGTAAAACATGACGTAATTGCGTTCCTTACTCACCTGGCTGAACATGTTGGTGATGATGCGCGTTTTGTGCATCAGGGGCTTACATCATCTGATGTGCTTGATACTTGCTTTAACGTTCAGCTGGTAAAAGCCACTGACCTATTGCTGGCAGACTTAGATGAGTTGCTTGAAGTGCTTGAGCGCCGCGCACGTGAGCACAAAGATACAGTTTGTGTTGGACGGTCTCATGGTATTCACGCCGAGCCAGTGACCATTGGTCTTAAGATGGCGTCTTTTTATGCTGAGTTTGATCGCTCGAAAAAGCGTCTACTTGCAGCACGTGAAGAAATTGCTACTTGTGCCCTTTCTGGTGCGGTTGGTACCTTTGCCAATATTGATCCGCGGGTTGAAGTTTATGTGGCTGAAAAACTTGGACTTGAGGCAGAGCCTGTATCAACTCAGGTGATCCCGCGTGATCGCCATGCGATGTATTTTGCGACCCTTGGTGTGATCGCTAGCTCAATTGAGCGCTTGGCTGTTGAAGTACGCCACTTGCAGCGCACAGAAGTTTTAGAAGCTGAAGAATATTTCTCTCCGGGTCAAAAAGGTTCTTCTGCAATGCCGCATAAGCGTAATCCGATTTTAACTGAGAACCTCACTGGGCTTGCTCGTCTAGTGCGTGGTTATTCAATCCCGGCGATGGAGAATGTTGCGCTTTGGCATGAGAGAGATATTTCGCACTCATCTGTTGAGCGGATGATTGGCCCTGATGCAACTGTGACCCTCGACTTTGCTTTGAAGCGTCTGACGAACGTGATGGACAAGCTTGTTATCTATCCTGAAAATTGCGAGAAGAACCTCAATAAACTTGGTGGTCTTGTTCACTCACAGCGCGTATTGCTGGCCCTTACTCAAGCTGGTGTGAGCCGTGAAGACAGTTACCGCCTTGTACAGCGTAATGCGATGAAGGTTTGGCAAGAAGGTAAGGACTTTATGACTGAGCTTTTGGCTGATGAAGAAGTTCGCGCCGCTCTTAGTGAAGAGGACATTAAAGAGAAATTTAATCTTGATTATCACACCAAACATGTAAGTACTATTTTTGAGCGTGTGTTTGGCCAAAGCTAAAATCAAGCGTTAGCGGATTAATTGAGAAAAGGGAGATTTGTAAAAATCTCCCTTTTTCATTTTTGTTCTTTTCAAATTTATATTGCAACAAGCTCAACGGTTTGAAAATCTTCTTCGCTTTCTTTGCGCTTGGCGATGAGTTCATCAACTGCTTTTTTCGCATCACCTTTGCCCAAATGAAACTCTGTCATCTCAACATAATTGCCAGGGTTTTGACGACTTTTCCCCTTGGCCATATACATGAGTTGATCTGCTGCTTTGACGAGTTCATCTGGTTCACAGAACACATCAGGCCCTGTTTGGACAACCCCCATTGAGACATGAATTTTTAAATTATCTTGCTGCTCCAAGGCATTGAAGATCCGTTTAGCCACAACATTTTTAGCCATTGTTTGCTCTGTGTTTGGCAGAATAATACAGAACTCATCTCCACCATATCGGCAGCCAATATCGACTTCGCGAATATTTTTTAAGATAACTTGTCCTACAAATTGCAAGATGCGGTCACCTGCGACATGACCTTTATTATCGTTGATTTCCTTAAAGCCATTTAGATCAAAATAAATCAGTGAGACTTTGCTCGAGATCCGTTGGGCTACTGCAATTTCTCTGCGCATTTGCTCGTAAAATACGCGCTGATTATAAAGGCCTGTGAGACTGTCTTTTGAGGATAGTTCTTCTAGCTGAGCTGTTCGATCTGCGATGATTTCTTCAAGACCGTCAGCGTAATCTTTCATTTCTTTTCTTGCCATCTCAACTTCAGTGACAAGTGTTGCGATGTATGTATCAAATACCAATTGCATGTCGAACATGAAGAGTTGCTTTAATGCTTGCTGGAATTCATCAAAACTTTCTTTGGTTTCTTTTTCTTTCATTAGAGGGATAATGCAATCCCCTACCGCGGTTTCTAATTGCATCATCGCAGAGACATAAAGTTTAGGAGATACACCAATGCGGTGATGGACCTTACCAATCCGCAAGCGTTTGTCGACATATTCCATATCGTAAACACCACTGAACAAATCTAAAACATAGCCTCTCATAGAGCTTTTTAATCGCATGAGAGAGTGTAAATCGCCAATAAGCAGTGCGATTTCTGAATGTTCTAATTGAGTTTTATAGAAATTCTCAACGATCTGATTGACATTTTGATAGGCTATTTCTTTTGCCTTTATCAGGCTTTTTTCATGCGCTTTTGAAAAGCCTAACATTGATTTTCGTATCGCAATGTCACGTTCAGTGATTTGAATTTGCTGAGCTAATGTTTGTTTAACAGATAGATTTGCATTTTGTTGCGTGAGATCTAATTCAATTTCCCGTCTGTAACTCATGTTGTCACCCTTCACCATCCTTTATTGAAAGGGAAATAAAACATGATTGCATTTAAAATGACGTTACACTTAGTAGGTGTGCTGAGTATTTCTTTCTAATTCAACATACTGCTTGACTTAGATTGCTGTTGTTTAAATTTTTCTTTTTGCATAACCAAATCAGTAATCAATGCAAACTTTTCTTCATTGGAATATTTATACATAAAGTCCAGCAACGGAAGCAGATCATTTTGAATGATCATTTCAGATAGTTTGATGCCTTCTTCTTTTAAAGTTAGATCAAAATCATTGATCATCTTAAGTATCGTTTCAGAGATCATTTTTAGACCAGCTTCTTCAGCCTCTTTTGATAAATAATAGAGGGCTGCAATAGTCGCTCTTAATTCAACTTCTTGCTCTTTTGTCAGTTCCATTTTCTTGCTCCTCACAAGTAAAATTTCCTTTTAGCCCGGCAATATATAGCTTTTATAAAAGTGCGGACTTGTCCTTCTTTAAAGCCTTAAAATAATTCAATAATTTAATCACCTATCAACCTTGATAGGGTGCTTGAACAAAAGTTGGTTTAATGAGGTCTAGTTTCAGCGCTTTTACCACTGCCATGGTCTTATTATTCACGGCTAATTTTTTGAAAATATTTTGAATGTGGAACCTGACCGTTGTATGTTGAATGAATAAGAGATCGGCTATGACAGTGTCGCTCTTACCTTCACTCATCCAATGTAGGATTTCGCGCTCTCGCTCAGATAATATGATTTGAAAATTATTTAGCTTAACCTTGATGCGGGTGGAATATGCTGAGTGAAATTGATACGCAAAAAAGTTGAGTATTGAGAGCATATCCTTATTTGGCGTTTCTCTTTTTGAGCTATTTGCAAAACCAATTCCAGTGACCTCATTTAGCCCTTCGTGAATACCAACACCGATGCCGCTCAGAATTCCTATATCATCTGCTTCGTGCATTATTTTAGATTGAATTTTTGTTAGTTCAGTTTTTTTATAAATACTCTCCCAGGTAAATGCTCTTGTTGTACTAAATGTTTCTCGGGCAATAGGGTCGTAGTTCATAAAGTTCGACTGGTTGTAATATTGAACCCACTCTTCTGGGTAACTCGTCACAATGCCAAATTCAGCTTTTTGATTGAGTTTTGGTTGGTCTGTAACATAAGTATATAAAACCCTGTCATAACCTAGATTTTTCAGAGCCCGTTGAAAGAGATGATAAACTTCCTCTTTCGTATCTGCTTTGTTTGTTTGCTCTATGAAACTTTCGATCATTATTTCTCACATTCAATTTTGATATTGGGTTAGATTGCTTTGATGAAACTTGGTTGGATCAATCGCAATTTCATGGCTTTCACGATGGCCATGGTTTTATTGTTCACGGCTAATTTTTTGAAAATATTTTGAATGTGGTACCTGACTGTCGAATGTTGAATGTATAGGAGATCGGCTATGATAGTGTCGCTCTTACCTTCGCTTATCCAATGCAAGATTTCGCGCTCTCGCTCAGATAATATGATTTGATCTGGATCTGGTTTTTTAAAGTTTCTTGCTGAATAGGCTTCATGAAATTGGAAGGCCAGCAAGTTTACTTTTGCCATTAAATTCCTATCAAGGTCATTTCTCTTGTGGCTCGAAGTGATACCGAACCCTGAAATTTCATTGATACCTTGATGAATGCCAACACCGATGCCGCTATGAATGCCGATATCTTCTGCTTCATGCATGATTTTTTTCTGGATCTTTGTCAGCTCAAAAGGCTTTGTTATGCTCTCCCAGGTAAAGGCGCCATTTGTTTGAAACAGCTGTTTTACGACCGGGTCATGATCCATAAAATTAGATTGGTTATAATATGTCAGCCATTCTTCTGGGTATGTTGAAATGATACCAAACTCAGCTTTTTGATTGAGTTTTGGTTGATCTGTTGCATAGCAATAAACAAGCCTATCATAGCCTAGGTTTTCCAAAGCAGTTTTAAAGAGATGATAAACATCATCTTTCGTGTTTGCTTTGTTCGTTTCTTCTATGAAGCTTTCTATCATTCGTACAGGTCTCTCAATATCGTACAATAATTGAGTTTGGTGTGATGAGACGTATTTTAATGGCTTTCACGACAGCCAAAGTTCGTTCATTCACTTCAAGCTTTTTGAATATATTTCCCCAATGATATCTTATGGTTGAATGTTTTAATCCTATGAGCTCTCCGATGACCGTGTCACTCTTCCCCTCACTTGCCCAGAGGAGAATTTCGCGCTCTCTCTCAGACAATTGAATTTCTTTTATAGTCTTGCTCAGATCATTATGGATTGAATAGACATAGTGGAACTGTCTTGTGAGAAGATCTATTTTTCTCAATGTCGTAGATGTTGGCATTTCTTTATCGTAGCTGCTTGCAACCCCTACTCCAGAGAGACCGCCAAAACGCCCGTGAATAGCAACTGCCGCGCCTTTGAACATCTGAAACACATTTGCTTCATCATTAATTTGGTTTTGAACAGCAGAGTATTCCCACATTTTTACAAGACTGGCCCATGTGAAGGGACCATTAAACTTCATGGCATAAAGAAAGGGAGGGTCGACGGGCAGATAGTTTTGTTCTGTATAACGCTCTAACCACTCTTTTGGATATGTGGTTTCTAAACCAAATTCTGCTTGCTGGTTTATGTCTGGTTGATCAGTGACGTAAGAATAATTCACACGGTCATAGCCAAATTGTTGCATAGCTTTTAGATAAAGCCCTAAAACTTCAGCTCTTGATTTGGAGCGATTTGTTTCTTCTATGAAGCTTTCTATCATTACTTCTCAATCATACTTGCTTAAGCTTTTGCACTAACTCCCAAAAGGAAAACCAATAAAACTTGGTGAAATGAGCCTTAGTTTTATTGCTCTCACGACAGCAAGGGTGCGCTCGTTAACTCCAAGTTTTTTAAAGATATTGCCCATGTGATATCTCACCGTTGGAGTTTTGATATTTAAAATTTGTGCAATGACCGGATCACTTTTGCCCTCAGCGGCCCAATATAGAATTTCCCTTTCTCTGTCAGTAAGAGTGATTTTTTTACTGTCATCAAATCCATTATTGTGATCTGAAAAAGCCATGTGAAATTGCCTAGAAAGTGCGTTTAATTTACAGATGGTGTTGAGGTCTGGTTCTGACTTTTCATAAGAGCTTGCGATGCCAAGACCAGATAGATTACCAAAATGGCCGTGTATGGACACACCAACGCCGCCATAAAGTTTCAGCTCATTGGCTTCATCCATAATTTTTTGCTCTATTTGAGAAAATTCGCGAATGTTTTTTAGGCTTTCCCAACTAAAGGGGCCATCATAGGAAAGAGCTTTTTTAAATGTTGGATCTTCATTGATGTAACCAAACTCGAAATAACGCTCCATCCATTCATCAGGATAGTTGGTTACGATGCCATGTTCTGCGGGTTTGTTTATGTCTGGTTGGTCTGTGAGGTAGGTGTAGACAGTGCGATCATAGCCGAGTTTATTGAGCGCCTTCACGAAAAGATCATAAACCTCTTCTTTCGACGTGGCTCTATTACTTTGCTCAATAAACTCTTCAATCATTAACGCTTCTCCCCTCAAAGAACGCATTAAGATGTTTATTCATCTGTATAGCACATTTAAGTAATAGATAGGATATTTATGCTTTTCTTGCAAAACCTTAGCAACTTATTGGTACTAAAGTGCTTTTTGTGTTGTTTTTTGCACTTTTGTACCACATAACTTGCTTTACTTATATTTAGATAACAAAAAAGGCCGCAAAAGCGGCCTTAAATATTCTAATTCATTTTTGATATTGCTATGAAAGTTCTTCAGCAGCCACAACAAAATATTCGGATAGTTTCTCTACGATTTCATTTTCTGAAATATCGAGGCCAGCTTCATTAATATCTGCCATAACCTTTGCGATAACATCTGCGTCACCAGCTTCTTTTAGATCTGCAATGACGACTTCTTTGGCATAGTCTTCAGCCGCCTCACCAGATTTGCCCAATTTCTCTGCTAACCAGAGGCCAAGGAGTTTATCGCGGCGGGCTTCAACTTTAAAACGCTTCTCTTCATCATGGGCGAATTTGGCTTCAAAAGCTTTTTCACGATCTTGGAAATTATTCATTAGGCATTCCTCATATTTGTTTTTTAGCTGAATAATAGATTATTATATTAGCATCTCTTGTCAGACATAATGCGGCAAAATCAGATTTTCAATGAAATTTAGGGGCTTTGCCTTGATTAACCTCAATTTCTTGCTCGGATTTGGCTCTTCAAGCTCCTCAACCCGCCTGCTGAATGGTTAAAATGACTAGAGCATTCTTTTTTAGATAGATTCATTTGAATGCTCTAGTTTTTTGCTGTAAGCGTTCCTTTTTTCCTAAAACCGGTACCCACTTTTAGGCGAAATGCTCTAGACGGGGAGAATCATGTGTTAATTATTGTTTTTAATAAGCTATTGAGCTAGTTTGCGGCCATATAGCTTGTTGAAGGGTTAATTTCCTTCAAAGTTTTGAAAAGGAATAGACTATGAACCGTCGCAGACGGCTTTATGAAGGTAAAGCAAAGATCCTTTATGAAGGCCCAGAGCCTGGAACACTTATCCAACATTTTAAAGATGATGCCACTGCGTTTAACGCTAAAAAACATGACTCTATTGAGGGCAAAGGTGTTTTAAATAATCGCATCTCAGAGCATATCTTTGAACGCCTTGGCTCGGTTGGTATACCGACGCATTTTCTCAAACGTTTGAATATGCGCGAACAGCTTGTCAAAGAAGTTGAGATTGTGCCGATTGAAGTCGTGGTTCGTAATGTTGCGGCTGGTTCATTGGTCAAAAAACTTGGCCTTGAGGAAGGCACACCTTTGCCGCGCTCTATCATTGAATTTTATTATAAATCTGATGAGCTGGATGACCCGATGGTCTCTGAAGAGCACATCACCGCTTTTGGTTGGGCTAACCCTCAAGAGATTGATGAGATGATGGCATTGGCACTACGTATCAATGACTTCCTTTCAGGTCTGTTCTTTGGCATTGGCATTCGCCTTGTTGATTTTAAAATCGAGTTTGGTCGTCATTTTGATAATGAGACTATGAAAATTATCCTCGCAGATGAGATTAGCCCTGATTGCTGTCGTCTTTGGGATCTGGAGACAGATAATAAACTCGATAAAGATCGCTTCCGTCAGGATTTGGGTGGTTTAATCGATGCTTATACTGAAGTGGCGAAGCGGCTTGGTATTTTAACCGAGAACCCAACGAATGAGCCTTCTGGCCCTCGGCTGGTTACATCAAACGAATAGTTAAAATTGGGCTGGCTTTGAATTTTTTGATGCTCAGTCCCTTAGTAAATCTAAAATAGTTATTTTTTGCTCTCATATAATGGTCTCGAATTTTTTAAATCGAGGCCATTTATGGTTGCAGCTTTACCCCAATGAGGCTATGGCACCTTTAAGGCTTTTTGCATTGCATCCGCCATTCCACCTCAGACGAAAATGAAAGACACGAAAATGAAAGCACGGATCACTGTCACATTAAAAACGGGCGTTCTTGACCCTCAGGGCAAGGCCATTGAACATGCTCTTGATGGGCTTGGGTTTCAAGGTGTTGATGAAGTCCGCCAGGGCAAGCTTATTGAACTTGACCTGCAAGACACTGACAAGGAAGCGGCACTAACACGGGTCACTGAAATGTGTGAGAAGCTTCTTGCCAATACAGTGATTGAAAATTACGCCATTGAATTGGAGTAAGTCTGATGCGCTCATCTGTTATTGTTTTTCCGGCTTCTAATTGTGATCGTGATGCGAGCGTTGCGCTTGAAGAGATCACTGGTACGAAGCCTGCCATGGTCTGGCATGCTGAAAGCACTGTGCCAGAAAGTGACCTCATCCTCTTGCCTGGTGGTTTTTCTTTTGGTGACTATTTGCGCTCTGGTGCGATGGCCGCGCAATCTCCCATTATGAAAGATGTGATTGCTAAGGCGAAAGCTGGCGTGCCTGTGCTTGGTATTTGTAATGGTTTTCAGGTTTTGGTTGAAAGCGAACTCTTGCCTGGTGCTTTGATGCGCAACCGCGATATCAAATTTTTATGTAAAGATGTTCAGCTCAAAGTTGAGCGCAATGATACGATCTTTACTTCCAAATATGATGCTGGCGAGCTGATTACCATTCCTATTGCTCACCATGATGGCAATTATTTTGCCTCTGAAGATACACTCAAAGAGCTTGAAGATGAAGGCCGCGTAGCGTTTCGCTATGTGGATGATGCAGGCAATGCTACTCAAGAGGCTAATCCAAATGGCTCTCAAAATAATATTGCTGGAATTTATAATAAGAATATGAAAGTGCTTGGCCTTATGCCTCACCCAGAGCGCCTGATCTCAAAAGAGCTTGGTGGCACGGATGGCCGTGGTCTGTTTGAAAGTTTGTTGGAGGCACTTCATTAAGTGAATATGGCTATGAATGAGACGAATTTAATATCAGAAACTGCAATCCCTGAGCCGGTCGCAATTACGGATGAGCTAATTGCCGAACATGGACTTAGCGATGATGAATATAAGCACTTGCTTGAGATTATTGGCCGTGAGCCTTCTTCTACAGAGCTTGGTATTTTCTCTGTGATGTGGTCTGAGCACTGCTCTTATAAATCTTCCCGCTTTCACTTAAAGAAGCTACCCACTGATGGCCCTCAAGTTATTCAAGGTCCTGGCGAGAATGCAGGTGTGGTTGATTTAGGTGATGGGCAAGCGGCTGTCTTTAAAATGGAGAGCCATAACCACCCTTCTTACATTGAGCCCTTTCAAGGAGCTGCGACCGGTGTTGGCGGCATTATGCGTGATGTGTTCACCATGGGTGCGCGCCCTGTTGCAAACCTCAATGCCCTTCGTTTTGGTGAGCCTGATCATGCTAAAACAAGCCACCTTGTGAACGGCGTTGTGGCTGGTATTGCCGCTTATGGCAATTGCATGGGCGTGCCAACCGTTGGTGGTGAGACGAATTTTGACAAGCGCTATAACCAGAACATCCTTGTCAACGCCATGTGTATTGGCCTCGCTGATACGGACAAGATCTTTTATTCAGCTGCTAAAGGTGTTGGTCTGCCGGTTGTTTATGTGGGTTCAAAAACGGGCCGTGATGGTATTCATGGTGCCACGATGGCATCCGCTGAATTTGACGAGCAAACTGATGAGAAGCGCCCAACCGTGCAAGTGGGTGACCCGTTTACTGAAAAGCTTCTCCTTGAAGCCTGCTTGGAGTTGATGAGCTCTGACGCGATCATTGCTATCCAAGATATGGGCGCAGCTGGCCTAACGTCATCATCTGTCGAGATGGCTGACAAAGGCGGTGTTGGCTTTACTATGAACCTCGATAAAGTTCCCCAGCGCGAGCGCGGCATGACGGCTTATGAGATGATGCTTTCTGAAAGTCAGGAACGGATGCTCATGGTTCTAAAGCCTGGCTCAGAGCCTGCTGCCAAAGCGATCTTTGATAAGTGGGACTTAGACTTTGCTGTGATTGGTGAGACGACTGACACTGGCCGTTTGATTGTGCATCACAATGGTACGGTTGAAGCAAACTTGCCAGTGGCGACCCTGGCTGACAGTGCGCCTGAATATCAGCGCCCGTTCGTGAAAACACCTGCTGCTCTAACAGTTGCTCCAACAGACGTGCCTGAAACGGATAATCTGCTCGGTACTTTAGAGACCTTAATGAGTGGACCGCATCTTTGTTCGCGCCGTTGGATTTATGAGCAATATGACCACATGGTGATGGGTGATACGGTTCAACGCCCTGGCGGTGATGCCGCTATGGTTCGAGTGCATGGCACTAAGAAAGGTTTAGCTTCAGCTACTGATGTGACGCCTCGCTATTGTTATGCAGACCCTTATGAAGGCGGTAAGCAAGCCGTGGTCGAAACATGGCGGAACTTAACTGCAACAGGCGCTTCACCACTTGCCATTACCAACTGTTTGAACTTTGGTAATCCGACACGTGAAGAAATTATGGGGCAGTTTGTTGGCTGTCTTGAGGGGATGGGTGATGCGTGCCGCGCACTTGATTACCCAATCGTCTCTGGCAATGTCTCACTTTACAATGAAACCAATGGTATTGGCATTCCGCCAACACCTGCGATTGGTGGCATTGGTTTGATTGATGATATTGCGGACCAGGCAACTGTAGCGTTACAAGATGAGAGTGATGAGATCATCGTTATCGGCGAGACTACTGGCCATGTTGGACAAAGTCTCTATCAAGAATTGCAAACGGGTGACTTTAATGGTGCGCCACCGTCTGTTGATCTCGAGCTCGAGCGCAAGCATGGTGATGCGGTGCGCGGTCTTATTCTTGAGGGCCGTGTGAAATCAGTTCACGATACATCAGATGGAGGCTTGTTGGTCGCCTTAACTGAGAAGTGTCTAGCGGGCAAAAAAGGGGCTCAATTAAAGGATATATCTGGTGATATTCCTTCTGGCAGTTTCTGGTTTGGCGAAGATCAGGGGCGTTATGTTGTCTCTGTTGCATCTGGGCAAGCAGACAGTTTAATCGCTGAATTGGCTGAAAAAGGCATTCCTGCTTTCCATCTTGGGGTTGTTAGTGGAAGCGAAATTACCATTGAAAACAATGGTTCATTGCCTCTCACGCAATTATCAGCCAAGTTTGAAGCTTATTTGCCGAATTTACTGGCATAAATGAAAATCGCTCTTATATACTAGTTCAAAAGGAGATTTTACCCCATGCCTATGGAAGCCAGTGAAATTGAACGCATGATTAAAGAGGCATTGCCTGATGCGCAGGTTGAAATTACCGATTTAGCCGGTGATGGGGACCATTACTCTGCCAAAGTGATCTCAAGTGCTTTTGCCGGCAAAAGCCGTGTTCAACAGCACCAGATGGTTTATGGCGCGTTAAAAGGAAATATGGGGGGTGTTTTACACGCCCTTGCGCTTGAAACTTCAGCACCAGCAGACGCCTGAAAGGGTGAGAAACAAGATACACAAAAAGGATTTAAAACTATGAGCGAACAAGAAATCCATGACTGGATCCGCCAAACAGTAGCTTCTAATGATGTTGTACTTTTCATGAAGGGCACATCTAAATTTCCACAATGCGGGTTCTCCGGACAGGTGGCTCAAATTATGGAATATCTAGGCCTTGAGTTTAAAGATGTGAATGTTCTGGATGATATGGGCATTCGCGATGGCATCAAGTCATTTTCTGATTGGCCAACTATCCCTCAGCTTTATGTCAAAGGTGAATTTGTTGGTGGCTGCGACATCATTCGTGAAATGACCCAAGCGGGTGAGCTGCAACAACTTTTAAAAGACAAAGGCGTGCCTTTTAACGAGCAGAGTGCTCTGGCTTAATTTGTCTCACGGGTTATCGGGCGCTATGCGTCCGACCCTACGCTGTGCGCGCAATATTTTTGCTTATGCCTTTGGCATGCAAATGCGCGGGCCATGCGAAGCATGACCGGTGTTCATCGTATTGATAGATTTCTATTCTTTAGTATTTACTATTGGGCCCAACTGTGAGTGGTAATCAGCGCCAGTTTACGTTTTCACCTTCGCCATGTCCTAATGCCCTTTGACAGGGCATTACTCCTTCATCATATCTCAATTTCTGTTTTGAATTAAATCACGGGCTATGCCGAACTTGCGCTAGCTCTTTCGCGGCACAATTGGTCTGCCCTTTTTAATAGTTTGGGAATTCTGAACTCACCGTGCATCATTTCTATATTCTTTTTAGCACTTTCTAAGTCTATCCCAATAGCTGTCACATAAATCGCCTTTTTACTTTCCCCTCGATAGACAGCATAATTTTCACTGATACCTTGAAACCTATTCTTAGCAACTCCAATAACTTTTGTGTTTGAATTAAGCGCTTCAAATAAATGTTTGCCGAGCCCTGCTTTGCTATGACCATCTAAGAACACAAAACCATCAATGATAAGTGTGTCCGCTTCAATCGAATGCTCATTAAGAAGTTCTAATATGCAAGGGAGTTCACGCTTATAAAATTCGCCAGGCACATATTCATTCAGGATTTTAGAAACAGTCATGAATTCACTGAGTGGTTCACTGGCTTTCCAATCATTAAAACTCACGCCAGCAACATAAGACTTTTTATCTCTATATTGTACATCTACTGCTAAAATCATTTGACCTAAACTATATCAATAAAAGCAAAGTTCTCTGTTAGTTAAACCTTACTAATCGATTAATATTTATACTATAGACCGCTCATCATCAGCTATAAAATCATAATTAAAGAATAATAAACAATTTCCTGGTACCATTGGTTACTAATTATTAATAACCACTTCTAAGCGATCTAATAAATAGGGTGTATCTATTGTTTGGGGAGGGATGTTTTGCCAAAAGTATTGTGTATTGATGATGAACATGACCTCAGACAAGACATTGTCGAGGAACTGCAAGATGCTGGCTATGAAGTTATTGAAGCTGCCAATGGTCAAGAAGGTTTGCAAACCATATTAAATGATGAACCTGACCTTGTGGTTAGCGACATCACAATGCCTGTAATGGATGGTTATGAACTCATTACGGACCTCAGAGCTAAACACCCCAAATATGATGAAATGCCGTTTATTTTTCTCTCTGCTTTAGCTGATAAGGACAATGTATTAAAAGGCATTAAGGCTGGATCTGATGACTACATCACAAAGCCTATTGATTTTGACTTACTTCTTGCCAAGGTTGAAAGCCGTTTGAGGCAGAATACGCGTATGCTTAAGCGCAAGAAAAAAGAACAAATCCATCTTTATAAAGCCATGAAGAAACGAGCCCAGAATGGCAATGAAGATGAGCAGAATAGCCAAGAAACACCAGATAGCGCCACAGAGAAAAATTCAAAAAATTTCGTTTTAGTCGGTAAAGATACTGAGCTTTTCAACGAATTTAAAGAACATCTAGAAACAAGTGGTGATAACGTCACCTGTTTTACAAGTGGCAAAGCCTATTTGACAAAACGCAAACAAGTTGAAGCCGATGTCACCTTTTTTTGCATGAAAACGGATGACGTTGATTTTGCTCATATCTTTCCCCGGTGCAAAGGTGTTTCTGGAAAAATGGTTTTTGTTACCTTTCAATCTGAACAAAAGTTTCTGAAATTTTTATTTACCAAAGTCAATCCACGAGACTTAGCTGGGGTTTTAAAACTCCCTTGTGAACATAATTTGATTAATACGCAAATTGCGAACTGGTGCAATTCAAGCCTTTAAGCGCATTGTTTGAACAATATTTTAGTGAGTAGCCAATGTTGAATTATCTAAGACTTCTTATATCACTGGCTGCACTGATGCTCTTTCCTAGTTTTCTAAAAGCTGAGGAACACATATCTCTTAGAGACCAATATAAGCGCCCTCTCACTATTAAATTTCCAAAAACAGCTCCTTATTCTCCTCAGCTTGTTACCCTAGGAAAGATGCTGTTTTTTGATACGCGGCTTTCTGGAAAAAACAATCTCAATTGCGCAAGTTGCCATAACCCCTCTTTTGGTTATGAAGTGCCGGTTAAAACACCAATTGGAGCAACGCTGACCCCTTTGAAGCGGCAAGCGCCTTCTCTTTTAAATATGGCTTGGGTTGCTCCTCTCTTTTGGGATGGCCGGGCTGATACACTTGAAGAACAAGCTGCCGGTCCTATTTCGCATCCAGATGAAATGGATGGAAATTTTTACATTATCGTAAAACGGTTGAAAGCAAGTGCTGAATATAGAAACTATTTCCGTTATCTCTTTCCCAAATCAGGTATTACACGTGAGAATATTCTAAAAGCCATAGCCACTTATGAGAGGACAATTGTTTCTGATTGGGCGCCTTTTGATAAATGGATTGAGGGTGATGAAACTGCAATTTCAGATGCTGCGAAAAGAGGGTTTGTAATTTTTAATGGTGCTGGGAAATGTGCCACTTGTCATCAGGGGTGGAATTTTACAGATAATAAATTCCACGATATTGGTTTGCCGATTAAGAACGGTGATAAAGGGCGCGGTGCACTTGAGCCTGATAATATTTATGCTCAACACGCCTTTAAAACGCCAACGCTTAGAAACCTTTCTTATCGTGCCCCTTTTATGCATGATGGAAGTTTGAAAAAATTAGAAGATGTGATTGATCACTACATTAGCGGCGTTATTGACAGACCGTCAGCCTCACCCTTAATTGGCAATGTTCCTTTAAGTGTTGCGCAAAAATTTGACCTTGTTGCCTTTCTTAAATCTTTATCTGCTGATCGACAAGATGTCAGCATGCCCATTTTGCCAAATTAAAGAGGGATGCACTTATGTCATCTATGCGCTCAAAAATTTTTCTCTCTATCATCGCTACATTGCTGTTTGGTATCTTCCTTTGTGGATTTCTATTCTACGTTGCCAGGTCGGGCTCTAATGAGATTCAAGAGATTACGAATAAAACTTTTGAAGCTGTTCGCCAATCAGAGACTTTACGGCAAAAATTTAAAGCCATGGACGAGCTAACACAGCGTGTGTTTTCCATGTCTAACTTCATAACCAGAGAAGAAATTAGTCAACAATTTGAAATGACTAACGCAGACCTCACTAAGGCTGGTAAAGCGCTATTAGAGCAATCTCTTAGTGATAAGATGCATCAGCAATCTGTTGAATTTAAAAAACAGAAACTTATCTGGTTACAAGACACTCGATTGCTTTTGGGGTTAGAAAAAAGCGATCATATTCCTATCATAGAAGTTTACAAAATAAGACAGGCTAAGCTTGAGAAAACGGTTAACGAACTAGTTAAATTAGCAAAAGAAGAAGCCACATCTAACCTTATCCAAACTGAGAAAGATCTCAATGATACGTTAGCCAACACCTTTGGTGTGACACTGTTTGCTGCTGTCTTCTTCACACTTATGGCTTTTTTCCTTGCACGTGGATTGAGCAAACCGCTTGTTAGTTTGGTTTCTACAGCTAAGGACTTAGCCTCGGGCAATACTGAGGTGAAGTTCACTCAATCTGAAAGACAAGATGAGATCGGTGAAGTTGTGCGCGCTGTTGCAGGCTTTCGTGATGGAGTTATTGACCGCCTTGCCTTGCAAGAAAGTTTAAAAACTCAAGCTGAAGAGCTAAGAGAAGCGCTCTCTAAAGAAAAAGAACTGAATGAATTACAGCGCCAATTTGTCTCCATGGTTAGTCATGAATTTCGTACGCCCCTCGCCATCATAGATGCGTCTGCGCGCCGTTTAGATAAACGTAAGGAGAAAGCCTCTTCTGAAGATATCGATAAGCGCACAACAAAGATCAAAAACGCTGTTCATCGGATGTTGAATTTGATTGAAGACACACTTTTGGTTGCAAAAGTCGATAACGGCAAATTATCCATCTCGCCTAAGGATATGAATTTACAGGATCTCATTGAGCAATGCTGTGAAAACCAGAATGAAATTGCCACCAGCCACTACATTTCTTACGACCTTGAGGCTCTGCCTCAAAAATTTGTTGGAGACAAAGGTGCGCTTACTCAAGTCATCACAAACCTTTTATCCAATGCTGTCAAATACTCACCTGATTGTTTTGCTATAGAAGTTGATGGTTGGGTGGAGGGCTCTGATGCGTTTATTTCTGTTCGGGACTATGGTCTTGGGATGGATGAAGAAGATGTCCCTCAATTGTTTAACCGCTTTTTCAGGGCTAAAACATCCACCGGCATTCCTGGAACGGGTATTGGCCTGAACTTGGTAAGAACATTGGTTGAGAAGCATGATGGTGAGATCTCTGTCACATCCAAGCAAGGTGAAGGAAGTACCTTTACAGTAAGGTTGCCGATGAAGTGTGAGATTCCGGAAAGCTTAGATTTAGCCTCTTAATTCTTTATCTAAACCAAGAACAATGCGGCTAACCCTAAAAAGCTGAAGAACCCAAACACATCTGTGACAGTTGTTACGAAAACACTTGAGGCAACTGCTGGGTCAATTTTCATGCGTTCTAAAAGAATGGGGATTAAAATTCCTGAGAGCCCCGCAATGATCATGTTGAATATCATGGCTGCTCCCATGATCAGTGCTAACCCCATGCTTTGGAACCAGAGCAAAGTCACCAATCCCGTTACCACAGCAAAGAGCAATCCATTTATTACGCCTACCATTCCTTCACGAGTGACAACTCTGAAGGCATTTACGGGGGTGAGCTCTTTCGTGGCGAGGGCGCGCACAGAAACCGTCATGGTTTGAACAGCGGCGTTACCACCCATTGAGGCAACAACTGTCATAAGAACTGCCAAGGCCACTTTCTCATTAATGGTCGCGTCAAACATATTAATCACGATAGAGGCCAGAATTGCCGTACAGAGATTGATGGCGAGCCATGTAAAGCGGCTTTTTGTAATGTTTAAAACCGTATCTGTGAGGGCTTCATCACCCACACCACCCAAACGGTGAATATCTTCTTCTGCTTCTTCCTGGATTACATCAACGATGTCATCAATCATGACCACACCTAAGAGCCGCTTGTCATGGTCAACCACTGGCATTGAAAATAAATTATAGCGCTCAAATTGGCGGGCCACCTCTTCTTGATCAAGGTTTGCGTCAATCTGATGATGACTGGTGTCCATAATATCACTGACCAAAATCGGTCGCCCGGTTCTTAAAAGACGATCAAGTGTGATGATGCCGAGTAGATGGAAGTCCGGGTTGATCACATAGATCTCAGAAAAGATATTGGGGAGGTCTGATGTCTCTCTCATATAGTCAATGGTTTGGCCAACTGACCAGAAAGGCGGGACAGCGATAAACTCGGCCTGCATCAAACGGCCGGCACTATCATCTGGGTATTCTAAAGAGCGCTCTAGGGGCGCGCGTTCAATCTCTGGGATCTGCTCGAGGATTTTGGATTGTTCGGCTTCTTCTAAATCCTCAATGAGGTAGACAGCATCATCCGACTCGAGCTTTCGGATCACATCGGCAACTTCAGCGTTGGGCATATCCTCAACGATTTTTGCTCGCACTGGCTCTTCTAATTCAGCATAAGTATCAAGATTAAAATCATCGCCCATGAGCGAGATGAAATTATTGCGTTTTTTGGCTGGCAGGTTCTCGATTAAATCAGCAAGGTCTGATGAGTGCAGCTCGCCAACAAGATCTTTAAGAGCTGTTACATCGCCAGATTCGACACAAGAGACAACATCTCGCAGCAATGTTTTGCTGATTTCTTCTTGTTCGCTTTGGCTTAATTCGTCTGTGTTTTGCTGAGTGCTCATTGCCAGACGCTCCTTAAAACTTGTTGCTTATCTATGCACTGAAAAACCGCTTTAACTTATGCTGAAAGGCATAAGCTAACATATAAATATCTGAAGGATTTTTTATAGTTTTGACAGTGTTAACAGGATGATGAAACCACCAGGATAAATTTTCGAATCATCTTAGGTTTATTATGCGTCTTATTCCACTGATTATCCAGTTAATTAAGTCTTTTCCCTTTCAGGAATTTGATAGAAGCAAAGGAACCAAGTTTTTTTTGTGGACGTCATTTAAAGATCGATTACTCGTTTGTATCAGTTTTATTAGTGCCTTTTTTAAAAAGGCTTCTCACCCAAAAAATCAGCACAAAACTAATGATAAAGGCAAAGCCAAGTGAATAGGCTAGCCATTGGTTATACTCAGCGACTTTCATCATCAGGGGCGGGAGGAAATAAACACCTGCGAAGACAAACAATATGATAAGGGCTGCTGCAATAAAGGCTTGGGTATCTGATGTTTTGTTACTCAAAATCTGGTTTCCTGATGATTGTTTAGATGCTTGATTTTATAACAATAAATGTTCCCGATCTCCAGTTTATTTATGACTAGAAATCAAAATAGAGGACTTCTTTCAAGAAAGATTATTGCAAGTCTTTTACAACGCGAAAACCTAAAGTGATTGTTCTGTCTGTTGGTTTGGTGAATTGCCTATTCCATGACGTTACAGATGGGCCGCTTTGCAGCCAACTGCCGCCACGGTGAATGCGATTGGCGCATGAGCCATGATTGCGATTGTTTGAGATTATCCATGCGTCTCCATTTGTTGGCGCGCCTTTGTAATCATAATGGACGCAATCTTCTGTCCATTCACCGACATTGCCATACATGTCATAAACGCCCCATGGATTGGCTTCATATCCACCGACTTTAGAGAGAACCTTTACACCATCTTTGCATGATTTATTGCGCCACTTAACTTTCGTCTCGGCTGCAGCATGATTAGAGAATTGACATAGGAAACTCTCTTTATTCCCATAGTGCCATTTGGCATTTCTTCCTGCTCTTGCTGCAAATTCCCATTCGGCTTCTGTAGGCAATCTATAGCCACCACCTGGAATTTGCCTGTTGAGCCATTTCACATATTCTTTTGCGTCATACCAATTCACGCACGTGACTGGATAGCTCAATTTATATGGCAGGCCGTTTTTTTGATAATTGCGGAATTTTCTATATTTTCCGAGGCCCTTTTCATGGGTCCAGCAAAGGCTGCCTGGATCATGACCAGATTGTTTGATGAAGGCGTCATATTGTTTGATTGTAACTTCATGAACCCCCATTGCAATTTTGTGCCTGATATTTACTTTGTGTATCGGCAGGGCATATTGATGCTGGCCTCTTCTATTGTCTTTCCAACCCATAGAAAATTGACCAGTTGGCAAGGCGACCATTTTGGGGCATTCACCGCATTCCTGAAATCTTTGCCCTGGTTGGTAGCTCCTTGTTTTTGGTTTTATGACATCTTTGGGAGTTACAACTGCGACTTCTTTTTCTTCCAACGCTTTAATGCGGGAATATTCACGGTATTCTGCGTGGCGTAATAACTCTATAATTCGGCGGGCTTCGGCTATGTATTTGCCGCGTGGGAATTTATGGATATAGGCCTCAACTTCCAATGAGCGTCTTGAACCTCTCACCTCACTCCAGAGCTTATCATCCGCATCTTTGATGATGAGCGGCTTTTCTTTATGGCCTTTTTCAGCCGAATTGTTTTTAAACTGGTTAAGTTTTAATTTTGCAATTGATGAGTAACGCCCTTTTGGATGCTCTTTTAAGTAAAATTCAAAGTCGCTCGCGTTGTTTGATTTTTCAATGGTTTGCCACAAGAGCTCATCAGCGTCGGCGGTTTTGTCTGCCTGTTTACGCTTGCCTGGTTTGAAGAAGAAGTCACCACGCAGTTCATCATAATAAGAGGGGTATTGTTTATGGGCGCCGCCTTTGGCGGTTTTGGCTAGAGTTTCAACTTCGGTTCTTAGTCTCTTTGCGACCCGAACAATTTGCAACCCCTCTTCCTTCATGAGGGGGATGAGTTTGCGGGTATAAACTGAGTTTGGGTGAGGATCATCATCACTGAGGCGATCCAATGCTTCTTGGCCGACACCTGCTGAATACATCACAAAGGTACCCTCTGGTGGCGCAGAAGTGCGGCCTAGCCCAATAGAGCGTCCAATGGAGCGGGTGCCTTTTCTTGGAAAGGGATTATTGCGGCACGCATCGAGAATGAGGATGCTAACACGCACGCCTTGGTCCTGCAGGGATTGGATGATTTCATTTTCTGAAAAGGCTTCTCTGGTGATGAAGCCTTCTTGTCCTGGAGCCACTTCAGGCACATCGATGGGAAGAAGATAATTTTCACCGCGCACTGAAATGCCATGACCTGAGAAGAAGAATAGCACTTCATCTTGCTTTTCAATCTTGCCGGTAAAATCTGCAAGAGCTGCGTTCATAGAGCGGCGATCGAGATTGCGATGGAGATGTGTTTGGAAGCCTAGATCTTTTAAAGTGTTTGAGATGGCGTCAGCGTCATTAACGGCCTTTTTAAGGGGCGTGACGTTTTTATAAAGGTCATTGCCAATGATTAGGGCCATACGTTTAGCGTGGGCTGCAAGTGTGCTGCAAAGCCAAGCTGTTATAAAGATCGCACACAGGATCGTTACGTTTTTTAATCCCGCCTGTCTTGCTTTATTTAATTTCATCATATCGCACACCCAGTTCCATTTAATTAAAAACAGCCAAGCTGATTTAGAGCATGACAATTCATTTTGAATTCATTGTCATGCTCTAATTCTTTGTTTAAGCGTGTCTTTTTTCGCAAAACCGAATTCACTTTTGCGCGACACGCATTAGAATTTCCCACATGAGACTATAACTGATGTTTTACATGATTTGTAGAGGGCGAATATTAAAGTTTTTTAATATCTCAGCAAAATTGCTTTTCTTAACAAAGGGTTACCAATGTAAGGCCTTATTAACACTCTTTGTTGTACACTATACCCAAGATTTTAAACGACTTTAAATTACAAGCGAACGGTTTATCATGTCTGTTTCTTTGACACATGTACAAGCTGCGTTACAAAATCAATTAACAAGTGGCGGCTCTGGCCCGCTCACTTTAAATGTTCTTCATAAGACCGATGCTCTTGTTTCCCAATTGAAGGCCTTGAGCCATACTAAACCTTTGTCAGTTGAGGTTTTGAAAGCTTTGCCCAATGGGCGCGCTGAGGTTTTGACCAATGGCTTAAAGCTGGATGTAAAGGCCTCACTGCCGCTACAAAAGGGCGAGGTTTTACAATTAAAACTTGAACAGCATGGCAGTGCAGTTCGCCTGGTGCAAACGCTTGGATCCACGCAAGGCAATAGTCAGGGTGCCGTTCAGGGGGCGGCTCAGGGGCAAGTTAGCCAAGGTCAGTCTTTGGGACAGGGACAGCAAGGGGCTCAGACGGTTACGCAAAATAGCGCCCAACATTCGCCGGTTAATGCGCAATCGCAACTTTCCAACACAGCTGCACACCAAGGTCAGAATGCTGCTCTTTTAAGTCAGCAAAAAGCTGCTGTTCAAAAGGGCCCTACTCTGCAAACGGGTTCTGATAAAAACATATCATCCAACCAAAACACACACTCACAAAACTTAAGTGCTACTCAAACTCAAGCGCGTCTGCCCGTCTCTCAACAAGCGCCGCTTCCACAAGGTAACACCGGGCAAGCACTGCAACAGACACAAGCTCAACAAATAAGCGGTAATCCTGCGCTTGCGAATTCAGCCGGTGTAAAACCAGGGCTTGCCAATGTACAGCTTACCACATCGGCTTTGATCGGTGTTTTAGCTGAAGCCTTACCTGCAAGTGATAAAAGACAAGCTGGGCGTGCAGATCAACAAACGGCTGGGCAATCTTCACTTGATGGAAAAGGTGCGAAACGCTCGTCGTTACAAGGTCAACAGCTGAACCAAAATGTAGCTCCCAACAATAAACAACTCGCTGAGACAGTTACGGCAAAATATCAAACAACCTCCTCACTAAGTGTTGAAGAAATTCAAGAGGTTCAACAAAGACAGCCAGCTAAAGCTCCAGACCTTAGCTTAGAGTTACCAATCGCAGGAGAGTCTAAGCCTGTTCATGTGGAGTTTCATTTAGGCCCTGACCCTGAGCACTCTCATGAGGAAAGTGAAGAGCAAGACCATAGTTTGCGTTTTTCTCTAGAGACGGAAGGAACTGGACCCGTTCACGCTTCACTTACATTAAGCGGCCAGACCGTGCGAGTGACACTTTGGGCAGAAGATGATGAGTTTGCTGCCCGGCTTATCGAGCATAGAGACCTTCTTGATGAGCGATTAGCGGCTAACGGACTAGACCTCAATAACTTACAAATTCGTCACGGGCTTCCTCCATCACGCAGAGGGCAAGATATTCCCCATGTTGACGCAAATATATAAGGCTAGATAACAATTATGTCTGAAACCGAAGACACCATCGAGTTGAAAAAAGCTGTTGCTCTTCATTATGACCATGAAAAAGCACCAACTGTTGTTGCTAAGGGTGAAGGGGTTTTGGCTGAGAAAATTATTGAAGCCGCCGGGGAACATGGGATTTATGTCGAGGAAAACCCAGTTCTTGCTCAAGCACTTGGCGCTGTTGAGCTGGATGAAGAAATTCCTGTTGAACTTTACACTGCGGTGGCTGAGGTTCTCGGCTTTGTTTTGGGTTTAAAGGGAAAAGCTTCCGCTTCTCAGAACTCTCAATAAAATCATGTGGGCCATTTTAATCTTTGCCCACCATCTAGGGTGATGGTTTCACCGGTGAGAGATTTTGTGGCTAAAATGAATTTCACCGTTTCAAAAATTTCATCTGGTGTTGTCCCAGCGCCAAGCAAAGTTCCCTGACACTCTTTTTGAAATTCTTCAGCGGTTTGGTGGATGCTTTGCAATACAGGGCCTGGTGCAATCGCGTTCACTCTAACTTTTGGAGCCAAGGTTTGAGCCATGGTGACCGTGGCTGCTGACAACCCGACTTTGCTGAGAGTATAGCTGAAAAAAGTAGGGTTTAAATTTTGAACTCTTTGATCGGTGATATTGATGATATTTGCAGGTATTTGCAGAGTGCTGGTTTGATGAAGTGCGGCAAATGCTTTGCTCAGCAGAAGTGGTGCTTTTAAATTGATTGCCATCTGCTCATCAAAGGTTTTTCCTTCAAGAGTTTCCAGCTCATCTTTTAAAAAAACGGACGCACAGTTTATAAGAAGGTTTGGCAGGCCTAACTTTTCTTTGACCTTGCTGATTAAAGGAGTGACCTCCTGCTCTTTGTTTAAATCAGCTTTTATAGCTATGGCTTGACCGCCAGCCTCATTGATTGTCTCACAAAGCGCCACTGCGTCTGCTTCAGACTGATTATAATGAGCTGCAATCGACCACCCTTCAGCACTGAGAGACTTTGCTAAATGATAGCCTATGCGCTTGCCTGCACCTGTAATGAGAGCGATGTTGTTTTCTTTTGTCATAGTACAACTGAGTGTTTTGTGATCATAGCTTGATCAGGCGATTGAATACGCCCTAATTCCAGAACTTTATAAGTATATAAACCGTAAGCTATGAGGAATAACACGCCTACGATTTTGTTGATTTTCAATTTAAACAAAATAAACGGCAAGATGGTTAGCGATGCACCAATCATCACCCATAGGTCAAAGCTTAAGAATATAGGGTCAACTTTAATTGGGGTGATCAGAGCTGTGATCCCTAAAACAGCACAAATATTATAAATATTCGAACCGATTGCATTGCCGAGTGCTAGCCCTGGGTGCCCGCGAAGTGCAGCCATAATTGTTGCTGCAAGCTCTGGCAAAGATGTACCTATTGCCACAACGGTGAGGCCAATGGTGGCATCTGAAACACCAAAGGCTTTGGCAATTTCAACAGCTCCTTGAATAGTGAGTTCTGCGCCAATGGCAAGACCGATTAATCCTAAAATGATTAGTCCAAGAGTTTTCCATAAAGGTGTTTCTGTAGCGCCTTCGACCTCTTCTATAAGTTCTTCGACATCTTCATCAATGACTTCGGCATCATTTTTATGGCGTTTTGCTCTAACGAAACAATCGGCTAAAAAGAGGAAGATGAGAACAGTTAGGATTGCCCCGTGCCACATCGTTAAAGGAGAGTAAAAACAGAGACCAATAAGAATGACGCTCGCGCCGATCATAAAGAAGTAGTTGTGGTGGATGTTTTTTTGATCGCAGCAGATGGCGGTAATAAGAGCAGGAACGCCAAGAACGAGCCAAATATTTGCGATATTACTCCCAACAACATTCCCCAAAGTAATGCCTGATAAATCTGACATGGCTGCTCTGATTGAGATGAGCAATTCAGGAGCTGATGTACCAAACGCTACAATTGTGAGACCGATAATAAGATGCGGTATGTTCATACGAACAGCTAAAGATACTGCGCCGCGAACAAGAATATCACCACCAAAAACAAGCAGTGAAAGCCCTGCAACTAAAAAAACATATGACATATTCGCGGATCTCCGTGGGCGACTTTCTCTTAAAGGATTTAAGAGATTACAGTTTTATTCTTTAAATTATCACTTATAAAAATTTAGAATTTTGAGCCTTAGACATTAGGGTTACCATCATATAGGTGCTTTCTCTGAGGCTTACTAGCTGCTCTTTCGTTTTTTAAAGATTTTCATATCGAAGAAAAATTTTAAATTGAACACTTAACAAAGCCAATTTACCTCACATATAAAGGAAACAAATAGATATTTGATAGACTAGTTTTAGTCTTGCTGCATAATTTTTGGTCAATTGCCTTTTATCTGCACAGATCATTTTTTTGTATTTTCCTAACTATTTTTTTGCCCGCAACAATAATGCAACAGTTCTTAGATTCTGTGACATATTTGCTGTTTTTATATGCACGCAAAGCTCTGAAATCAACTTGGCACAGAACTTGTAATGTTAGTGACTGAAAGAATTGAAGCCATCTTTGTGTTTTGCCTTTCTTCATTCCTATTCGTGCAAACCTAAAAGTCGTGGCTTTACTATTTTTGATTTGAAGGCACTTCGCCTTCTTTAAGAGTAAATCATATTAAAACACTACGTTTTCATGTGATGTTAATTTTAAAAGTTACATTCCAATTGGGGGAATAAATGAACTACAAATCAATTACAGGACGTCTTGCAGCAACAACTCTTGCTCTTTTCGTCACTACGGGTGTGGCAAATGCGGCTGACCTTTTTGAGCGTGGTAGCATGAAAGATGCTCCTGCTGAGCGTGAACGTCCTGAACTTTCAGCCAACGTTGCGCTAACATCAGATTACATCTTCCGCGGCGCTTCTCAGACTGAAGAAGGTCCTGCAATTCAAGGTGGCTTTGATGTTACTTACAAAATGTTCTATGCAGGCGTTTGGGCTTCTAACCTAGACTTCGGTTCTGACGGTAACGGCAATGATGTAGCTAACATCGAAATTGACGTTTATGCAGGTCTTACACACAAGTTTGGCGCTGTAGAAGCTGATCTTGGTGTAATTTATTATGCTTACCCTGGTGCTGAAGACGCTGGTGCTGAACTTGATTATGTTGAAATTAAATTTGGCTTAAGCGGTGATCTTACTGACAAGATTGGTCTTAGTGGTACACTCTATTACTCACCAGAATATACAGGTGAAACTGGTGAGACTTTGACATATGAAGGTGGTATCTCTATCGCTCTTGGAACATATGGTCGTTTCTCACCAACATTTACAGGTACAATCGGTTATACAGATTTCCTAGATGCTGCCTTTGAAGCTGGTTCTTACACATACTGGAACGCAGGTGTTGAAGTTGGATTTGCTGACAAGTTTACTCTTGACCTACGTTACTGGGATACAGATGTTGATAGCACAAACACATTCCTAGGCGAAGATGGAACAGATGAACGCTTTGTAGCAACTGTTTCAGCTAGCTTCTAATCTTTTACAATAAAGATATGAGTATTAACGGGACTTCAATTTTGAAGTCCCGTTTTTTATTGACGCATTAATTTATGCGTCTGCGAACTAAATATAACTCTATAGTTTTGAGTGTTGCTTATCAGTTACATAAGAAACTGGGCGATTCAGTTAAATGTTGGAACTAACTTAGCTGTTTATTGAAAACCTCAAATTAAACTAGAGGCATTTTCAATAATCCAATGCTATTTGAATTTTATATTTTTATTGGGGGTCACTCATGAAATTTAACGCTTTAACAAGCCGTGCTGCTGTTTTTACGACAGCTTTAGTGCTGGGTAGTGGTTCAGCACTTGCCGGTGATTTATTTAATCGTTCTGGTAGTTTAAAGGATGCGCCAGTGGCGGCTGAGCGTCCTGAATTATCAGCTAATGTTGCGATTACTTCTGACTATGTTTTCCGTGGTGTGTCACAAACTGAAGAGGGACCTGCTATTCAAGGCGGTTTCGATGTTTCTTATAAAATGTTTTACGCAGGTGTTTGGGCTTCAAACTTAGATTTTGGCTCTGATGGCAATGGTAATGATGTGGCGAACGTTGAAATTGATGTTTATGCAGGCATCAAGCGCAAATGGCGCAACACTGAATTTGACCTTGGTGTGATTTATTATGCCTATCCTGGCGCTGAAGATGCTGGTGCTGAGCTTGATTATGTTGAATTTAAATTTGCTTCAAGCACTGAGCTAACAGATCGTATTACTTTTAACTCTGCCACTTACTGGTCACCTGACTATACTGGCGAAACTGGCGATGTGATTACATCTGAATGGCAAGTTGTTGTTGCTCTTGGTGAATATCACAGATTTAAACCTACTTTCTCGGCTCTTATTGGTTATGTAGATTTCCTTGATGATCCGAATGAAGGTGATTCTTACACCTATTGGAATGCTGGTGTTGAAGTTGGCTTGAATGATAAGTTTAGCTTGGATCTTCGTTATTGGGATACTGACACCAAAAATAATGATAATGCAGATGAACGCTTTGTTGGTACATTATCAGCTAGCTTCTAATTATTTTTTAGTCTTCATAATTTAAAAAGGCCCCTCAATGAATTTCATTGAGGGGCCTTTTTTTTATTTTTCCGTTTGTAATTTAAAGAGCTGATTTACCTCACTGGTGGAAGGTAGACCTTTGGCAAGCGGCATAGTTTCTTTTGATATTCATTTGGACCGCATGCTGTGAGCTTGCCACCTTTATCATAGCAAATACGGATTTCTTTTAAGCGGCGTTTGCCACAAACAATCGAAATCATTTCGGGCTTCATCTCTGGGTTTGCAATGAGGAAATCATTTTCAATTTCTTTTGGCGACAAGAGCATCGGCTTGTCTGGGTTTTTGTATTTTGGTGGAATTTTCACGCTGTTATAAAGATGGCGCGACAATTTATAGTACCCTTCAGGCGATAGACCTGAGCAGGTTCCATGTTTTTTATATTCATGGATGATCAAACCCTTCGATGGCATAATATCTAACATCGATTGAATGACTTCGCGAGATACCCAAGAATTTTTCTTGGTTCTGCAACTTTGTGGCCAGCCCTTTTTATATTGTGGCCAAACACCATGCAATACGAATGAGTAAGGACGACCAGAGGTACATTGAGGTTCACGTTTGTGCTTACCAGCAGTCTCACAGTAACTTGGTGACCATGAGAGAACTAAGTCATAATAATCAAACCGACCTGGTATGTGTTTTTGCTTTTGGTAATATTTCTTACCACTCTGATATTTATTCTCATAATCACGAGCATTTGCGTGCTCGTTCTGTGCTGGAATAAATTGGCTAGTAGCCCAAAGACCAGCTAGAGCTAAAAGCGATAATGATAATTTATATATGGGTCGCTTCATCTAGGTTGTTCCCTCTCAAAATCTGTCTAAACTTACTCGTTAGATAGCTATGTTATTTATATTTTTCAATAGGTTTTGCTGTTTTTATAATCTATCAGATTAAATTAGCCACTTTTAAGGCAAAGCTTTGGACTAAGGCGACTTCTTTTAAGTGATCAAACCGGCCGGAGGCGCCGCCATGACCTGCTTCCATATTGGTTTTCAGACACAGCATATTTTCATCTGTTTTGGTATCGCGTAATTTAGCGACCCATTTTGCAGGTTCCCAATAGGTGACACGTGGATCTGTTAAACCGGCCATGACTAACATTGGTGGGTAGTTTTGCGCAGCAACATTGTCATAAGGCGAATAGCTCTTGATGCGCTCATAGGCTTCTTTGCTCTCAATTGGGTTGCCCCACTCTGGCCATTCCGGTGGTGTGAGAGGCAGTGTATCATCAAGCATTGTGTTGAGCACATCAACGAAAGGAACTTCGGCGATGATACCGGCGAAAAGATCAGGGTTCATATTGACAACCGCGCCCATGAGCATGCCGCCAGCGGAGCCACCATGGGCGACGATACGTCCCTTACTGGTGAAATTTTGTTTGACCAAATATTCGCCCGCAGAAATGAAGTCTTTAAAGCTATTGGTTTTGTGCTCCATCTTGCCGGTTTTATACCAGTTATATCCCTTTTCTTTGCCGCCTCGGATATGAGCAATGGCGTAGATAAGCCCGCGATCAACCAAGCTTAAATGGTTGGCATAAAATCCTGCTGGCATTGAGATGCCATAAGAACCATAGCCATAAAGGAATAAGGGGGCTGAGCCATCTATGGGTGTGCCCTTTTTATAAAGCAATGTTACAGGGATCTTTTCACCATCATGAGCATCAGCCATGACGCGTCTTGTGACATAATCTTCTATGGTATGGCCAGAAGGGATTTCTTGTGTTTTCCGCAAGTCCCGCTCTCTTGTCTTCATATTATAATCGAAGATTTGCGCCGGTGTTGTCATGGATGAATAGGTAAAGCGGATTAGCTCCGTTTTGAATTCATAACCACTTGAAAGTCCTAAAGAATAAGCTTCTTCATCAAAAGCGATATCATGTTCTTCATTTGTGTTTAGGTCACGAATAACAATGCGTGGCAGACCATTTTCTCGCTCCAAGCGCACCATGAAATCAGCAAAGACATTGATATCTATAATCAAGCATCCTTGTTTGTGTGGGATGAAATCTTGCCAGTTTTCTTTTGATGCTTGGTCAACTGGTGTGGTGACGATTTTAAAGTCTTCGGCCCCATCTTTATTGGTGAGGATGTAAAGAGTGCCGTCTCGTTCTTCTAGTGAATATTCATGCCCAACAACACGTTCTGAAACACAAAAAGGCTTTGCAGCAGGGTCATTTGCATCGATTAAATGCCATTCAGACGTTTCATGACCAGAGGCGTTAATGACAACAAATTTGTTTGATTGAGTGTTGCCAATATTTACAAAAAAGCCTGGGTCATGTTCTTGATAAACCAGCTCATCAGTCCCGCCCGGCTCATTCAGTAAATGGCGATGCACATAGGCTGGGCGGTGATTGTCATCACGAAGGACATAATAAAGCGTGTCAGATCCGTTCCCCCAACAGACATTGCCAGTCGTTTTTTCAATAGTTTGCTCCAGATCTTGGCCGGTTTTTAGGTCTCTGATATAGGCTCGATAATATTCTGAGCCTTTTTCATCTACTGACCAGGCAAGGAGCTCATGATTAGGGCTATGACTGATGCCACCGAACTGGAAATAAGCTTTACCTTCACTGAGCTTATTGCCATCTAATAGAACGACTTCTTCACCGGTTTCATTGTGTTTGCGGCAATAAAGCGGGTGTTCACCATCTTGAACGTAAGAGACATAATAGCTCCATTCGCCATCAGGTTGAGGCACTGAGCTATCATCTTGCTTGATGCGCCCTTTTAATTCCTCGAATAAGTGGCCTTGTAGTTCCTCTGTTTCTTTTAACGCATTTTGCGTGTAAGCGTTTTCAGCTTCTAGGTAATCTCTGATCTCTTGATCCAGCGTGGAAGGATCCGTCATTACTTCTTGCCAATTATCTGCCCGAAGCCAATGATATGGGTCTTCATACGTAAACCCGTGATTTGTTGAGGTATGCGTTTTTTTCTCAGCTTTTGGTGCAGAAGGTAAGCTCATATAGATGTATCCTGGAATGAAACAAGGTTGGTTCTTTAAAATTAAAGAAATAGATCAGTTTCTTGTTTTTATCACTCTTCATTATTTGCCGCCAGCTGATTTAACTGCTGATTTC
>CAXIBI010000003.1:0-54588 GCA_964022305.1 uncultured Hyphomicrobiales bacterium
ACTTGAACCCCCGACACGCGGATTATGATTCCGCTGCTCTAACCAGCTGAGCTACCCCGCCACAAATATGTATGAAATCCCCAAATAGGAGATTAAGTGCTGGAACAAAAGCTTGTAGAAACTAATCAAACTTTCGTCAAGTCGCAAATTCAAGGAAAAGGAAAAAATTTCACCCCTTTTCCTTAAAAATTTGCCCTAAATAGAGTGAACCTTATTGCGAAACAACCGCTTCGCTAACATAACTATCATTCACCATAGCACGTGAGCGCCCTTTAGCGATCTTAGGCGCAGCTTCTTTCGTGAAGCGAAGCATAGTAAAGAGGCCCAATGGGCGAAGTGAGCGGCGCTCAACAAGCTCTAAGCTTTCGCAACCCATAACCCGCTCAACCGGGAAAATCGGCCGCCAGCCTAATGTTGAACCAAACGGAGCCATACGGCGCTCAAACCAACCACGTGCGCCATGTTCCTGGCTAAAGTGGTTAACCAAAATCACCTGGCCGCCCGGCGCACAAACGCGCTCTAGCTCTTCCATAACCAGCTCAGGCTCAGGCACAACAGTCATCACATACATCGCAACGACGGTGTCAAACTTGTCATCATCAAAATCAAGGTTACGGGCATCCATTTCATGCAAACCATCAATGTTTTGCAGCTTATTTTTAACAACCCGGCTTTCAGCTTTTTTCAGCATTTCAGGAGAGAGGTCCACACCTGTCACACTCAAATGATCCGCATAACGAGGCAGCGAGAGCCCAGTGCCAACGCCAACTTCCAAAACAGAACCATCACGCTTGTTCATGATATCAACAGCATGCCGCCGGCCAGCTGCCGCAACGGTCCCAAATGTTTGATCATAAATAGGGGCCCAACGGCGGTAAGCTGCAATCACAGCTCCGCGGTCCATAACTGCTTTTTTTACTGCGTTCACTTATACAAGTCTCCTAAATCTCAACACTCAAACATTTAAAAAAGCACAAGTTTAAAACTACGAGGTGCTTTCATCGCAAAAACGCACAAATGTAAAAATGCTTTCCCCAAAACTAGTCTAATGAGACTTCAGATGAGTTTGGCTCAACTACAGAAGTCTCTGGTTTGAAATCAATATCACTGGCGGCTATGGCCTTTTTAATCCAGCCACCACCTAAAATGCGAGATCGTCCTTGCCCATCTTCATAAAGAACACAAGCTTGGCCCGGCGATACCCCGTCTTCACTATTATGTAACTCCACCAAAAAGCGCCCATCACGGCAAAGTAAGGTCGCAGCTTGTGGTGGTTGTGTTGAACGCACCCGTGCATAAACCGGGATACCCTCTTCACCTATTTCTTCAATGGCTTCAGAGCCGAGCCAGTTCATATCACGCAATTCAACGATTTTTGTGCTCAAACAATCACGCGGACCAACAATCACCCGTTTGTTAATCGCATCAAGCTCCACAACATAAATCGGATCACCAAGCGCAACGCCAATACCACGTCTTTGGCCAACAGTATAATTAATTATGCCTTCATGTTGGCCAAGCACTCGCCCATCCACATGTACAATATCACCTGGTTCAGCCGCACCTGGGCGCAATTTTTCGATAACTTGCGAATATTTACCTGTCGGCACAAAGCAAATGTCTTGGCTATCCGCCTTATCAGCAACAGAAAGGCCATACTTTTCAGCAATCTCACGCACTTCAGATTTGTGCAAATCACCAAGCGGGAAGCGCAAAAACTCTAATTGATCTTTTGTAGTGGTAAAGAGAAAATAACTTTGATCACGATCATGATCTTGCGCGCGCACCAACTCCCACCCCTCATCTCCCAGACGGCTAGAAATATAATGCCCTGTCGCCATCGCATCAGCGCCAAGGTCACGCGCAGTATCAAGCATATCTTTAAATTTGATTTTTTGGTTACACATAATGCAAGGCACAGGCGTTTCACCAGAAAGATAGCTATTGGCAAAATCATCCATCACGCTATCAGCAAAACGTGCTTCATAATCCAGCACATAATGCGGAATACCAATTTTTTCAGCCACACGGCGGGCATCATGAATATCTTGCCCCGCGCAACACGCGCCTTTTCGGCCCACAGCTTCACCATGGTCATAAAGCTGTAATGTAATTCCGACAACATCATAGCCCTCAGCCTTTAAAAGCGCGGCCACAACAGAGCTATCAACGCCGCCAGACATAGCAACGACAATACGGCAGCTTGAAGGATCTCCTTCAAGCGAGAGGCTGTTTAGTGTTTTTTTATGCGTTTTTGAATGTGTCATGCTACAAAATTAAGATCCTGCGCGAAGTGTAACAAGTGGCCAGCACAAGAAACTTACTTATCAAATTACTTTATCCTAGGCCAACATAGGCAGTGATACTCACCAAATAAGGTGTAATTCCACCTATTATGCGTCCTTATATGAGGGAAAAAAGCAAAAGCAAAGGGATATTCCCGATATTTAAATAACCGGTTTTCCCATTAATCTATCTTTCCCAAACCCACTCCATATCACAAGTCAGTGATAAAAGCGACATATCTTGCGAAATGCTCTAAAAATTCTCATCAATTAGAGCAATAAAATTAAACTCTGTTTATAGAGCCAGATAAACTTAAGAAGTGTTTATGGTGAAATTAGTACAACACCGACCCTCAATTAAAAATTCTACATCAAATGAGCTAGTCATGATGATGGTCTTAAGCATATCTGTTTACCAAATTTATTCAACAAATAAGGGCGGCAAAAATCTCCACCCCCCGGCAATAAATGCCGAGCAATTCCTGCAAAAACAAACGTTCAAAACAAACAATTGATTGTTTTCACTGCATTTTTCCGTAAAAACCCCATTGGCCCATTATCTGCATTAACTATAAGAACCAGTGCAAAGTCACAACCAAAGTCGAACATTTGTGGCAAACTTAACACGTGCGAAATGCAACCAAAGCAAAAATGGAATGACCAATGACGACAGAAAAAATTATCAATACGAATGCTTTGAGCTCATTAAATCGCGCAAAAACGCAAAGTCACTCACAAGCATCTGAGAAATCTTCAGATATTTTCTCAAAGCACCTTGATCAAAAATTAGATCGGGCGGACAAAAACACCAATGCCTCTCCAAGGTCTGAGCTCAATGAAAATAGACGCCAAAATGAACTTGGGCTAAACAAAGCGATTGAAAACAAAGAACGTAACATCGCTCGTCAAGAGGCTCACCAAGAACAAAAACAACAAATAAATGAAGCAAGAAAAGAGCAAAAATTAGAAGACAAACGCCTGGAAGACTCTAGGGAAGACAAAGCACAAGCTGATGAAGCGAATGCAGAAAATCAAAAAGCCCAACAATTAGCCTCCAAAATTAATGAAGAAGCAGAACAATTAAATGGCTCAGCAAATGAAGAGGCCAGCACAGAGCCGCAATTTTCAGCCAATGCAGAACAACAAACAGATATAGATGCAGAAAGTAATATTTCAGAGACCGCAGGTGAAAATATACCTGCAAGCTCAGGCGAACAAGAAATCTTGGGCGAAGAATTCTCCGAATTAGCAGCAGAGCAAAACCTTGATCCGAACGCAGAAAGCGAAATCAACACCGCTTCACTCCAAGAGGAACAATCTCAAGATTTAGCCACCCCAACTAGCGCTGATGAAAGCGCAGTTGCAGTTAATCCTGTCCTTACCAAACAAGATCAAGACAATTTCACAAACTCTAATGCAAAACTAAACAAAGAAGGTGAAACTGCTCAGGTGAAAACACATCCCCATTTAGAGAGCACATTAGGCCAGGATGAGGGGCAATATGACAGTAAAAAAGGACAAAACTCTGAAAGCGCCGGACAATTCGCCAACGCCAAACCTGATACATTCGCTCCAAAAGAGGGAACCTTGGCTCAAAACAACCAAAACCAAATCAATAATTCCCCTATTTTATCATCAAACCAATTAACGGATCAGTTGCTAAAGGGGCAAAACGTCAAATCAGCAGCGCCAGACCTCACCCAATTAGTCTCAACTGACACAAGCGAAACAGCAACGTCAGTTGGCTCGAATGTAGATGTAAAACAAGCCTCTCCTGCCGCCCAACTTCGCGCTGCCGGCTACACTAGCCCAACTCAATCAGTTGCCATTCAAATTGCAGCAAAAGCCCAAAACGGTGTGCAACAATTTGACATTCGCCTCAACCCTCCTGAATTAGGACGCGTTGATGTGAGACTGGAATTCACAAAAGACGGCCAAGTCACAACCCACCTCATTGTTGAGCGACCTGAGACTTTAGACATGCTCTCAAAAGATGCCCGTCAATTGGAACGAGCTTTAAGCGAGGCCGGTGTAGATATTGAACAAGACGGTCTCACCTTCTCACTACAAGATCAACAAAGCCAAGAGAGTGAAAGAGAAGAAGCTGATAGCCAATTTAATGGCTTTGATAACAAGCTTTCAGAAAATGAAGAGCAAACAACAACGATCAATACTGATGCCATTTACCGGCAGCTATCAGAGAGCAACGGTCTCGATATGAGCGTTTAATTTATTAATAGAGAGTAGACACTATGCCAACAATCAATCCTTTATCAGCCCTGTCAGACATCGGCGCAGCAACAAATTCACGCTCAACCATAGCTGATAGTTTTGATACCTTTTTAACGCTTTTAACGACACAGCTACAAAACCAAAACCCACTAGAGCCACTAGACGCTAACGAATTCACACAGCAACTGGTTCAGTTCAGTGAAGTTGAGCAGACAATCAAGTCAAACGAAAACCTTGAAAACTTGCTTAAATTACAAGCCGCTACAGCAGTTACAAATTCGGTTTCCTATATTGGCAAAACAGTTGAATTGTCTGAAGTTAGCCAAGAGTTCAATAACAACTTTGCAACCTGGCCCATTAACTCAGCTGGTTCAACAGATAAAGCAACTTTCACGATCAGTGATGAAAATGGCAATGTCGTCTTCTCAGAACAAAAAGCCCTTACATCAGGCAACTCAGAATATACCTGGGACGGCAGAACCAACACCGGTGGAACAGCGCCTAAAGGTAATTACTCACTTTCAATCTCAGCAAGAAATGCAGAAGGTCTAAACATTGAAGCCAACGTCGCAAGCAGAGAAGGCGTCGTAACCGGTGTCGATATGAGTGAAAACACCCTCTATCTCTTAATTGGCGAAGAACGAATTAAAATTGAGCATGTTACCTCTATCAAGCAGGGATCTGTTAACTAATTTGGTGTTAACTATAAAACAAGCAACACTGACGAACTCACTTCCATCTCAAAACTGAGATGAGAATGAAAGCGGTCAGAAATTAATGTGTATCCAGTTGAAGTAAAGTGAGTAAAGTCCTTCCCCAAAATATCAGCATCTATTTCAGTAAAGGGGTTTTAGCCCCAAAAGGCCTAAACAGCCTTAAAAGTTAATAATTTAAGTATATTACCCCGCCTTTTGGCGAAAAATGGCACACCTATTGCAGTTATGTTTATTATATAACTTAGCTTCATTTTAACCCGGCTGGGTTATAGTGCTCATTGTAGTACATATTAGTAATTGGGTCAGAGTATAGTAGAGTAGAGTAAAAATGACCGATCATGGATTTAGACCAAGAGCCCGCTTTGTCATCGGCCCCGATGGTAGCCCGTTAACAGTAGCAGATTTACCCCCCAAAAACACCAAACGTTGGGTAATTCGCCGTAAAGCAGAAGTTGTAGCCGCTGTTCGTGGTGGCCTCTTAAGCTTAGAAGAAGCTTGCGAAAGATATAAACTAACCGTTGAAGAGTTTTTAAGTTGGCAAAAGTCAATTGACGCCCACGGTTTAGCTGGCCTTCGCGCAACCCGCGTACAAGATTACCGCGGTGCTTAGTGCGGATGCTTTAGGGCCGGTTTCTGGTGGGAAACCTGAAGGCCCACAAAAAGAGGCATCTGAAGCACAACTAAAATGAGACAGGACTGTCTTAAAATAATTCACAGATAATTTTAGTGTTTTAAGAAACAACGCTGCGCAAAATTCCGCAGCGTTGTTTCTTGCGTTTTAACTCAAAAATCAGCACCTCTCCCCCCTCATCTCCACACAACAGAAACATTCTAGGCAAAATTTGCCGTAAATTTTTCAAATCTTATCAATTGTTAAACTCTGTTTAACTATTAGTGGGTAAAAATTGCCTAGAGGGAATCATGTTACATAGTTTATTGCGTTTAGAACGTGCGAAGCCCTGCCTCGTGCAACCTATGAAGTATGGAGCAAGTCAGTCTGATGAGTGAGAATGTATCTATTAGTGACGTTGAAATTAATAACAATAATAACTTTGTGAGTTTTTTACAAAAATTAGGCGTCGCTCGAGTTGCAGCAATGGCAACTGTTGCAATTGGTATGATTGGTTTTTTCATCTTTTTAATCACAAGATTTAACCAACCCCATTTAACAGTTCTCTTCTCAGATCTCGAATTTAAAGATTCAGTTGAAATCGTAAAGAAACTAGAAGGCTTAAACGTCCCTCACGAAATCAAAAGTGATGGAGCCGTTATCCTTGTCCCTAAAGACCAGGTTTTAAAACTTCGCCTGTCAATGGCAGAAGAAGGGTTACCCGCTGGTGGCACCGTAGGTTATGAAATTTTTGACAAAAGCAACACACTTGGCGCAACTAATTTTGTCCAAAACATCAATCACTTAAGGGCTGTTGAAGGCGAATTATCAAGAACAATTAAAGCCCTTAACCAGGTCCAACAAGCCCGTGTGCATTTAGTCCTCCCTAAAAGAAAACTTTTTGCCAGAGATAAAGCCAAAGCTTCAGCTTCAATCATTATTAAATCAAGAGGCCAGCTGGACCGTGGCCAAATCAGAGCCATTCAGCACCTTGTAGCATCAGCCGTTGAAAACCTGAACCCATCGCAAGTCTCTATCGTAGATGAAACAGGGCGTCTTTTGGCGTCTGGCCTTAATCAAGATCAAGGCCCAATGGCACAAGAAGTTGCCCAGCGCACACAAAGCTATGAAATGCGCTTAACCAGAGAATTAGAAGAAATTGTTGGCCGCATTGTAGGTGACGGTCATGTTCGCATTCGTGTTAATGCTGAGATGGACTATAACCGCATCACCAAATCATCAGAAATCTATGACCCAGACGGAAAAGTTGTTCGCTCTTCAAACACAAGAGAAGAGACATCATCCTCTTCGCAACCAACAAGCGATAACTCAGTAACCGTTGGCAACGAATTACCGGATTCAAACGCGGATCAAGGAGATAAAGGGAACGCCAAAGAAGATCAGTCCAAAAACCAGGAAGTGATCAACTATGAAATTTCCAAAACCAATCAAACAGAAATCATAGAAGGCGGCCGTATTAAAAGATTGTCAGTCGCAGTGTTGGTTGATGGTGTTTACGCTAAAGGAGCTGATGGCAAATCAACATACGCCCCAAGAGACAAAGCTGAACTTGAAGAAATCGCATCACTCGTTCGCTCTGCCATTGGTTTTGACAAAGAGCGCGGCGATTTGATTAATGTTACAAACCTAAAATTTGCACAAAGCGAAAATCTCAAACTTGACGATGCGGCTGAAGCTTCAATGTTTGACTTCACAAAAGCAGATTACTTCTACATCGCTGAACTTTTCATCACGTTACTTATTTCACTCTTTTTCATCCTATTTGTAATCCGCCCGCTTGTGAAAAGAGTGCTAGAGCCAGAAAAGCACGATGTCGTCATTGATCTGGTCGAGCATCTGGGTGAAGCACAAAGAGCTGATGATGCCCCCGTAGAGCTAGATCCAGATAAATTAAATTCACTTGAGGAAGTTGAAGGGCAATTAACAGAAAACAAAACAGCCCAAACCATTCAAGACGCAAAAGAAAACGGAGCCATTCAAGCTGAAGCCATCAGACAAATAGGCACCCTTGTTCAAAACAACCCCAAAGAAGCAACCAGTGTCATTCGCGCTTGGGTTGATGAAGATAAAGCGGCCTAAAGGAGATCGTAAATGGCTGAAACAATGACAGTTCCTGAAGGCTCATCACCAGCTTTACCCATTGCAAGTCAAGCATCAGGGCTCGCATCTGACACACTAGATGGAGAAGAGCGCGCAGCAATACTTCTACTCGCTCTCGGTAAAGATTACGGTGAGCCCATTTGGGAATCTTTAGAAGATGATGAAATCGCAGAAATCTCTATCGCTATGTCACGCCTTGGTAAAATCACAACCGACCAGGTTGAAGAAATTTTAGCCCGTTTTATTTCAGATATGTCAATCTCTGGCGCTGTTATGGGTAACTTTGAATCAACAGAAAGTCTGTTGAAACAAATCTTACCTGAAGACCGTGTAAACTTAATCATGGAAGGCATTAGAGGCCCTGCTGGCCGAAACATGTGGGAAAAGCTCTCAAATGTGCAAGCCCACATTCTTGCCAACTATCTAAAAAATGAATACCCGCAAACCATCGCAGTGATCCTCTCTAAAATTTCATCTGAACATGCCGCAAGAGTTCTCGGCCTGTTACCAGATGATTTTTCAATGGAAGTCATCCAGCGCATGCTTGCAATGGAAGCCGTGCAAAAAGAAATTTTAGAAAAAATTGAACAAACACTGAGAAAAGAATTTATCTCAAACCTCTCAAGCACCAATCAAACAGATGCCCATGAGACCATGGCAGATATTTTCAATAATTTCGATCGCCAAACGGAAGCTCTCTTCATGGGTAAACTTGAAGAAGTTGATAGAGATGCAGCAGAGCGCATTAAAAACCTCATGTTCACATTTGATGATTTAGGAGACTTAAACACATCAAGCATTCAAGCCTTGCTGCGTGAAGTCGAAAAAGACGTCCTCGCACTCGCCATGAAAGGCACATCAGACAAAATCAAAAACTTCTTCCTTGAGAATATGTCAAAAAGAGCCGGCGAAATGCTTGTGGACGATTTAGAGAATATGGGTCCCGTTCGCCTCAGTGATGTAGACGAAGCCCAAGCAAAAATGATTAGCAAAGCCAAAGACTTAGAAGCCTCTGGTGAAATTGTCATCACCAAAGGTGATGCCGCAGAAGAATTTATTTAGATGATGAGCGAACAAATGTCAGCACCACAAAAATTTATGTTCGACAATTCATTCGACAACAAAACCGAGGTCATTGACCCTTTGGTTGAGCTAAAGGCACGCTTTGAAGAAAAGATCGAAAATGCAAAAGCTGAAGCCTTTGCTGAAGGACGCCAAGCCGGTGAAAAAGATGCTATGGCAACTATTGAAAACCAAACCAAAGAAGCCCTTGCCCAACTGGCCAATCAAGAACAAAAAATTCAATCTGACTTCGCCAATGAATTACAAAAGCTGGAAGCAAAAGCGATTGAATTTGGCATAGCAGCCGGCACAACACTCGCCTCTGAGTTAATCAAAAAAGAACCCATGCCCTTAATCGAAAGCTTTTTCAAAGAGGCTTTTGAAATACTGCGAGGCACACCTCAGTTATCAGCAAGGCTCAACCCAACTATTGCTCAAGCAGCTATGGAGAATAGTAAAGTCTGGATGAGTGAAACAGGGTATGAAGGCGACCTTCAAATTATTGAAGATACAAATTTAAAAGAAAGCGATGTCGCTATTACCTGGAAAGATGGGGGGATTTCTCAATCAGTTGATGAAACCATGAACTCAATTCGAACGGCGCTAAACAACTACTTTTCATCTAAAGAAGCCGCTCATGCGCTAGAAGCCCCATCACCCGTTCCCGAAGCTGTTGAACAAACAGTGCAAACTGCCCCTGCAGTTCCAAATGAAACTTTAAACAAAAGTGAGAATTCATAATGAGTGAAGATCAAGCACAAAAGGATGATCTTGAGCTGGAAGATTTCTCTGAAAATGCCTCTAATAATGAAGAGACAGCAGATGCAAATACTGGCCCAAAACAGGTTGAAGACCTCCAGGCTGTTTACGATGTACCTGTAAAAATTTCCGCCGTTCTTGGGCGCACAAACTTGGAAATCGCAGACCTTCTCGATTTGGATGAAGGAGATGTCATCGAACTCGACAGGAAAGTCGGCGAAGCAATCGACTTATATGTAAATAACCGGCTTGTTGCCAGAGGCGAGGTGGTTTTGGTTGACGAAAAACTCGGTGTCACCATGACCGAAATCATCTCAAACAACAAAGATTAATTTAAAAACTTTCCGCCCCTTGAAGGAGCAAAACCCATGCGTCTAACAATCATAGGAAGCCTAAGCGGCAATCTAAGCACTGCAACAAAAATCGCCATGCAAAGCGGCGCGAAAGTCACACACGCCCAAACGATTGAAACAGCGTTAAGCGAACTGAGAAACGGCCAAGGTGCCGACCTCATCATGATTGAAGATAGTTTCGACATCAGAGAGCTGGTCGAACGCTTAGAAGCCGAACACATCCATGTATCAGTCGTCGCCTGCGGTAGCGGAGAAAATACGCGAGCAGCAGTTGAGGCCATTCAAGCCGGCGCGAAAGAATATATCCCACTCCCACCAGACGCAGAACTCATTGCTGCCATCTTAACAGCGGTTTCACGCGATCAAAAATCAATGATCTACCGTGACCCTGTGATGACAAAGGTCATCGCTATGGCTGACCAGGTTGCCAATTCAGATGCGAGCATCCTCATCACCGGCGAAAGCGGCACAGGTAAAGAGGTTATGGCCCGCCATGTGCACGAACAATCAGGTCGAGCCAATAAAATTTTTATCTCTGTAAACTGCGCCGCTATCCCGGAGAACTTACTCGAATCTGAATTATTCGGTCACGAAAAAGGCGCGTTTACTGGTGCCCTTCATCGCAGAATTGGTAAATTCGAAGAAGCCAATGGGGGCACCCTACTTCTTGATGAAATTTCAGAAATGGATGTTCGCTTGCAAGCCAAACTTCTCCGCGCATTGCAAGAAAGAATTATCGACCGTGTGGGGGGAAACAAACCAGTACCAGTAGATATTCGCATCATTGCTACATCCAACCGCAATTTGGCTGAAGCCGTCAAAGAGGGCACATTTAGAGAAGACCTGCTCTATCGCCTAAATGTGGTGAACTTAACCATCCCACCGCTACGTGAGCGCAAAGAAGACATCATCGCACTTGCTAACCACTTCGTGCAAAAATACACCGAAGCCAATGGCCTGCCAGCAAAAACACTAACAGAAGAGACAGTAAACACGCTTCTAGCAAATGAATGGCAAGGCAATGTGAGAGAGCTTGAGAACACTATCCACCGCGCTGTTCTCTTAAGCAATGAGGCCGAAATTTTACCAGACGTCATCCGCCCACCAGAAGCTCTAACGAACTTAGACAACGAACCAGCTGCCGCAGCTGCAGCAACAGCTGAAGCCGTTCAACAAAATCTTGTGGGAATGACCGTCGCAGAGGTTGAGCGAGATCTAATCTTAAATACACTGGACCACTGTATCGGCAACAGAACACATGCTGCCAATATTTTAGGGATCTCCATCAGAACCCTTCGAAACAAACTCAAACAATATAGCGACGAGGGCTTAGAAATACCTCAACCAAACGAAACCCGCTCCGTCGCATCTTAATACCAGTTCGAGCATTCAGCTCAATTTAGTAAAAGTATCAAAAAACTATATAGACGATGAAGGAGTGACGCCACTTCGGCGTCAGGACATGGCGCAACGCCAGTGAAGCCCGGCGCATTGCGCCGCCCAACGGAGGGCCTGCTGCTTCAGCAGCAGAATAGCCCGTGAGAGAAAGTAATGAGCGACACAACGGTAATAGGCAGAATGAAAGGTCATGGCGATATTGGCTTGGCTCTTGGCATCATTGCCATTTTGGTCATGCTTATTTTGCCAATGCCAGCCTTTATGCTGGACATGGCACTGGCCATCTCAATTACCTTTTCTGTCCTCATTTTGATGACAGCTCTGTTTATTCACACGCCGCTTGAATTTTCATCATTCCCGACAATTCTACTCATTGCCACAATGATGCGATTGGCTCTCAATCTAGCTTCAACGCGCCTCATATTAAGCCATGGTCATGAAGGAACCAGTGCGGCCGGCCATGTGATTGAGGCCTTTGGTAATTTTGTCATGCAAGGCAACTTTGTCATTGGTATTATTGTGTTTTCTATTCTTGTCCTAGTGAACTTTATCGTAATCACCAAAGGTTCTGGACGTATCGCTGAGGTTGCCGCCCGCTTCACATTAGATGCCATGCCTGGTAAACAAATGGCTATTGATGCCGATCTATCAGCTGGTCTTATCAATGAAGAGCAAGCCAAAGAACGCCGCCAGCGTTTAGAAAGTGAAAGCTCTTTCTTTGGTGCTATGGATGGTGCTTCAAAGTTCGTACGAGGCGACGCGGTTGCGGGTCTTTTAATCACCGTGATTAACATCGTCGGTGGCATTATCATTGGCGTTGGTCAAAATGGATTATCTTTTGGCGATGCTGCACAAACCTACACACTCCTAACCATCGGTGATGGCTTGGTAAGCCAAGTCCCAGCGTTGATCGTCTCAACCGCAGCTGGCCTACTTGTCTCTAAAGCCGGTGTTGATGGCGCAGCTAACGTCGCTCTTTCAGAGCAACTTTCTGGTTACCCAAAAGCTCTTGCCATGTCATCAGGTGTGATGCTCTTTATGTCAACGCTGCCAGGCATTCCGCTTATGCCATTTCTAACACTTGCAGCTGGTGCAGGTGTCCTAGCTTGGCAAGCCAATGGCACCTTAAAGAAAAAGAAAGCAGAAAATGCACGCCTTGAAGCAGTGAGAGAACTAGAAGCTGCAGCCCCACCAGCAGAAGAACCCATTGCAAACGTCCTCAAAATTGACAGCTTGCGCCTCGAGCTTGGCTATTCTCTCATCCCGATGATCAAAGATGGCGCAGCCGATGGTGACAAACTCACCGAACAAATCAAGGCCCTTCGCCGTCAGCTTGCCGCTGATATGGGCTTTGTCATGCCATCAGTTCGCATTCTCGATGATGTCCAACTCGGCCCAAATAACTATGTTATTAAAGTCAAAGAAGTTGCCTCCGGTGATGGTGAAATCTACCCAGGGCAATATCTCGTGATGGACCCATCTGGCCGTGACATTGAAATCTCTGGCATCAATACCATGGAGCCAACATTTGGTCTCCCAGCTAAATGGATCAGTCAAGAAAATCGCGATGAAGCTCAAATCAAAGGCTACACAGTTGTTGACCCGGTGACAGTCATTTCAACCCATCTAACCGAGGTTTTGAAAAACAACATGGCCGACTTGCTCTCATACACTGAGGTCAACGGCCTGCTGGATAATCTAGACGCAAACCAAAAACGTCTGATGGAAGATATTGTGCCGGCGCAAATTAACATCACTGGTATTCAGAGAATTCTGCAAAACCTACTGAAAGAACGCGTCTCAATTCGTGATTTACCGGCCATTCTAGAAGGCATTGCCGAAGCAACTGCCTTTACCTCTAATGCTCAAGCCATCACAGAGCATGTCCGTACTCGTCTGGCTCGTCAAATATCATCCAGCTACACCAATCATGATGGCACCTTAGCGATCATCTCTATGCACCCGCAATGGGAACAAGAGTTCGCAGAAACAATCATAGGCGATGGTGATGATAGACAGCTCGCAATGGCACCAAGCAAATTACAAGAATTTATTAAAAGCGTTGCAGCTGCCTTTGAAGAAGCCTCAGCAAATGGTGATTATGCGGTTCTACTAACCAGTCCTGCTGCTAGACCATTTGTACGCTCAATTGTAGAGCGCTTCCGCCCACAAACAGTAGTCCTAAGCCAAAATGAAATTCACCCAAGTGCAAAAATTAGAACATCCGCCCTTGTGGCCTCTCTAGAGGCATAGGCTTAAGACCCATTAATTTGCTACTCAGCTTTATTATTTAACTGCTTTTAGTTATGGTAACGAAATTAAAAGATGTGAGAATGAAATAAATAAGCAAGTTAAGCAGGTATAAAGAGTGGCCGTTGAGTTTAATCATCCCCCCCCCAAGCGTTTAAAAGAACTCGTCTTAAAACAATCAGAGCTTACCATTCACTCTCTTATTGAGTTTATCTTTCCATCAGTTTGCTCAAACTGCCTCTCACCAATTGAAACCTCAAATAATATTTGCCCCGCTTGCTGGGAAGATATTGATTTTATCATGCCGCCCTTTTGCGAGATTAAAGGCACACCTTTTCCCTTTGATATAGAACAAGGCACCATTTCAGCGAGCGCTCTTAAAAACCCTCCCTCTTATGACAAAGCCAGAGGCGTTGCCCTTTATGAAGGCACCATGCGAGAGCTTATACACAAACTTAAATATAAGGATCGTCACGAACTCACCAATCTTTTCGTAAACTGGATGAAACGAGCTGGCAGTGAACTCCTAAGTGAGACAGACCTCATCATCCCTATTCCCTTGTATAAAACGAGACTTTGGCAAAGAAGGTTCAATCAATCAGCAATACTTGCCAAACGCTTAAGTCAACAAACGGAATTACCTTATGATTGTTCAACCCTCATCAGACGTAAAAAGACAAAATCTCAAGTTGGATTAACAGCAAAAGAAAGACAACAAAATCTTAAAAATGCTTTTTTCATAGAAGAGACTAAAAAAGAAATCATTGAAGATAAATCGATACTATTGATCGATGATGTTATCACAACAGGTGTTACGGTAAATACGGCAGCAAGTATTTTAAAAAGTGAAGGCGCAAGTAAAGTTTATATCTTAAGCCTCGCCATAGTGAGCGACTTAACCAATAACAATAACTTATAAATAAATATAATTTAAAAAGAATTCCTTAGTCAATTGAATACCACACCAAAGTATTATATCAATTACATCAGCAATATATGATAAAATAATGAGAAATATTAACGAATTAGAATCTTATGAGAATTAAATAATAGATTGCAATGGCTTATTATGCCAAAACTCAAATGCAGCTATTGAGATTAAAATTTTTATTCATATTAATATACAAACAGGCCTTAAAAAAAAGAAATTAACACTATATTGTTAAATTATATTATATATATATAAATATATATTGAGTAGAAGTAAAAAATACTACAAATTACTATTATTGAAATTTATTTTATAAACTATTTTCAACAAGATTATTAAGCCACCTAACAAAAAGGGGCAAAAGCCAAAACTATAATTGGCGATAAAGGAGTTACCCAAAAAATGGATCAAGAAAAAAACAATGTTGCTGTTGTAGAATTAACCGCAGATATCGTGGCAGCCTATGTGAGCAACAATTCAGTTGTCGCAACTGATGTTCCAAACTTAATTGCTGATGTTTTTGATGCGCTAAGCAAAGCCGCTCGCGTCAGCCCAGGCAGTACACTAGAAGATTTAAAACCAGCTGTTCCAGTGAAGAAATCAATTACACCTGATTTCCTAGTTTGTCTTGAAGATGGCAAAAAGTTTAAATCTTTAAAACGCCACTTAAGAACTCACTACAATCTCTCACCAGAAGAATATCGCGAAAAATGGAGCCTACCTCATGATTATCCAATGGTTGCTCCAAACTATGCCGCAGCACGCTCTCGTTTAGCTAAAAAAATGGGCCTAGGTCAGAGATCAATGTAAAAATTACTCTCTAAAAAAAACAAAATTCAAAAATGCCTCACAAATGAAAATCTGTGGGGCATTTTTTTTCAAAAAACTTTTGAATCTTTTCAAGCACTTAAAACAAACTCACCATGAAACGAGAACAAATGTTCTCTTTTGTTCTTTACTTGTTCTAATTTTGCGGGTAGAAAATAAGAACATTAAGTGAACTTTGGAGATCAGATTCATGAGAAAAGAAACAGAAATTTTATCCCACCAAATTAATAACAACACAGTTTTCTCTCTATTAAATGAACCTGCATCCCCTTTTGCAACCCACATAACAATCCCAACAGGCATTTCAGCTTGTGAGGAAATAACAACAAAACAATTAGCCCAAGAATTTACCCTTTCATTAAAGGCACTTGATTTATCCCCCTCCCCCACATCATCCGTTAGAGGGCAAAGTCAAAACAAAAACTCTAAAGAGCTTAATTTTGGTGCTCCGCAAATAGATCTATCACTTCCTTCAGGCACCCTTGCAAAAGATGGCATTCATGAATTTAACCCAAAACATTACAAAGATCAGAATACAGCCTTCAAAACCGCATTAAGCCTAGCAGCCAGAGAAATTAGCTTGGAAGAAACAAAACCTATTTTTTGTTTTTTAACAGAGGATCAAACACACCTGATTAAATGGCTCTCAAGCAGTGAAATCACAGCACTCGGCCTATCAAAGGAAAACTTAATCGTAATCACCGGCAAACATACAGATGATATATTATGGGCAATGGAAGAAACCTTCCATTCTATGGAAAGCGTTGCACTCGTCGCTCATTTTACTCTTTTAAGTAACATTGCCGCCCAAAGATTATCCTTTACAGCCAAAGACAAACAAACTCCGTGCCTGCTTATTTGTAACCACAAAATTGAAGGCCCCAATCATACTCAATCAAGATGGTCAATCTGGTCTGAAACAATGACAGAAGATGAAGTATCATTTGATTTTGAAAAAATTGGCATAGCAACCAGTTTAGAAACAGATGACGAAGAAAGTGCTAGTTGGAAAATGAAATGGCATCCAGAAAAAGGACGTTTTTCTATTCATCTTAACGAAGAAAACAGCACCAACAACACGATCATTCACTAGCGATATTCTAAATTTAAAATACTTCTTAGAAAAAGTTACATCCCCCCTCAAACCTGTGTTCCCCTAAAATTGGGCCAAGATCCCTGGCTCAATAAGGGGGGATGTTTTTATCTTTTAGTGCGTATCGCACAAAAGTGGATGCTAGTGGGCATCTGAAGCTCAGCAGATAGGTACCGGTTTTGCGAAAAGCGCGGTTGCTTGTGGGCAACTGAAGCGCCACTAAAAAGACACGCCAAAACAAAAAGTTTGAGCATGACTTTGAATCCAATAAAAAGTGACATGCTCTAATGTCCCCAAACAAACAACCCCTTGAAATTCAATTTAAATAACCTATATCTAGCTATAAGGGACGATAAGGGGCTATTCTTCTTTTCCTCTCAAACATTGACAAAGCCAAATTCTTTAACATATAAAGAAAAAAGTGCTTTTATAGAAAACCGGCTCAAAGCCGGATATTTTAACCACATACTTATACTCATAATGAGCATAAGTGTTTTATGATCACTAATCTTATGCCCTCACTGAAAAAATGAGGCACAGCCAAACAAGCCGAATGAGAAGAACAAACCGGCTTGAAGAAACAGGCGCCCAAATACCTGTTAAGTCATAAGACAAGTGATAGAAAAGGGGTTCGTTATGGCGGTAATAGAACAAGTAATCACCCAAAAAAGCGGTGATAAATCCAACTTAACTTCACCTCAAAAAGACAAAACCTCTTTGGAATACACACCTGAAATCGCCAAAGAGATGGCCCCACTATATGAAAAAGTGAAAACAGTCATTCCTCCTGTCGAATGGCCACATATGGCACCATTAATCAAAGCGATTAATGATCTGAAAAAGGAGCGCAATGCAGTTATCCTGGCACATAACTATATGACACCAGAGATTTTTCATTGTATTTCAGATTTCATGGGAGACAGTCTACAATTGGCTGTTGAAGCCAGCAAAGTTGACGCCGATGTCATTCTTCAGTGCGGTGTGCATTTTATGGCTGAAACATCAAAATTAATGAACCCAAGTAAAAAAGTTCTAATCTCCAACATGGACGCCGGTTGTTCACTAGCTGAATCAATCACAGCTGAAGACGTAAGAGCCTTAAGAGAAGCCTACCCAGGTGTTCCAATCGTCACATATGTAAACACATCAGCCGCTGTAAAAGCTGAATGTGACATTTGCTGCACATCGTCAAATGCCGTTCAAATTGTTGAATCATTTGACTCAGACAAAATCCTGATGGTTCCAGATGAATATTTAGCTAAATATGTAGCAACACAAACAACAAAAGAAATCATTGCCTGGAAAGGACATTGCGAAGTTCATGAGCGCTTTACAGCAACAGAATTAAATGAATACCGTGAGGCAAACCCTGGCATTAAAATCATCGCTCATCCAGAATGCCCACCAGAGGTTATCGAAGCAGCTGACTTCACCGGCTCAACATCAGGCATGATCAAATGGGTCAAAGACAATCGCCCAGCAAAGGTCATGATGGTCACTGAATGCTCAATGAGTGATAACGTTGCCGTTGAAACACCAGACGTTGAATTCATCAGGCCTTGTAACTTCTGCCCGCACATGAAGCGCATCACCTTAGAGAATGTGTATGAAGCATTGCTCGAGATGAAAGAAGAAGTCACCATTGACGAGGATGTAGCCGAACGCGCGAAACTTTCAGTGGAACGCATGATCAACGTAACGGCTTAAACAAGAAGTCCAAACGCTTTTTCAATCAAGCGAAACAATATCATGGGCCAAAAAAGCCGTAAGAAAACAAAAAACAAGCTCAACAATAAAGCAACCGGCACTCTCAATTTCGAGCATGAAGTGATCATTGTAGGTGCCGGTCTTGCTGGGCTTTTCACCGCCCTAAAACTCGCGCCCCTTCCAACAACAATCATAGCGGCCCAAAGCTTAGGCAAAGGCACCTCAAGCAATTGGGCACAAGGCGGCATTGCCGCTGCCATCGGTGAAGGCGATACACCAGAAAAACATGCACAAGATACAATCAAGGTCGGTGCTGGCTTAGTTGATGAAAATATCGCTCACATGGTCACCAAAGAAGCCAATGAACGCATAGAAGACCTCCTTCAATTCGGTGTCCCCTTCGATCAAGATTTAAAAGGCAAACTCCAACTTTCAAAAGAAGCAGCCCACTCAACAAGAAGAATTGTTCGTGTTGAAGGTGATAAAGCAGGCAGCGCTATTATGACAGCCTTAATCGAGGCTGTTCTAAACACCCCCACAATTCGCATTATCGAACAAGGTGAAGTTCATAAATTAGCAAAAGAAGGACGATCTATTGCTGGTGTTTATATATGGCCATCATGCGCGAAAGGAACCGGCGACGGAACACTCCTTAAAGGGAAAAACGTTATCTTAGCTACAGGCGGCTGCGGGCATCTCTATTCAAAAACCACCAATCCAGATATGGCACGCGGTGAAGGTATAGCCATTGCCGCAAGAGCTGGCGCAATGATTAGCGACCCGGAATTCATTCAATTTCATCCCACAGCCATTGATGCAGATCTAGACCCAGCGCCGCTTGCAACAGAGGCACTGCGCGGTGAAGGGGCACATCTCATCAACAAAGCTGGTGAACGTTTCATGATAGATATCCATGAAAGCGCAGAACTTGCCCCAAGAGATATTGTTGCAAGAGCCGTCGATAGAGAACTTAAATCTGGTCGAGGCGCTTTCTTAGATTGTGCAACAACCATTGGAAAATCGATGAAAAATCATTTCCCAACCGTCGTTGAGAAATGCAAAGAAGTTGGTATTGATCCAACAAAAGAACCGATCCCTATTGCTCCTGCCGCCCACTTTCAAATGGGAGGCATCGTCACAGATGCCAATGGCCGAAGCACAATAGACGGGCTCTGGGCTTGCGGAGAAGTAGCATCAACCGGCCTACATGGTGGCAATCGCCTTGCCTCCAATTCATTATTAGAAGCAGTGGTTTTCGCCAACAGAATAGCAGAAGACATCAAAAATCAATCCAATCGCCGCCCACAAAAAAGCTGGGACATTAGCATAGATCAAAACCAGAAAATTTCTTCCAATTTGGATAAGACATTATCAAAGTCCATTCAGACCTTAAGAAATATAATGTTCCAAAATGTTGGTGTGGAGCGAAATGAAAAAGGCCTAAGAGAAGCTAAACAAACACTCATTGAGCTCGAACCCAGATTAAACAAGAGTGAGAAAACAACAAATATGTGCCTAACAGCAAAATTCATAATAACAGGTGCATTAAACAGATTAGAAAGCCGTGGCAGTCACTACAGAACAGATCGTCCAGAAGAAAATAACTCAGCCAAACGCACATACCTAAACATAGAAGACATTAACGACGAGTTCGCTCAATCATAACAGGGCCCAATCATTGAACCTGATAAAAAAGAGATCAAGCAAATGGTAGAAATCAATCACATCTTACCCGCACCAAACCTCTTGGTCGAAGAAGCCGTGGAGGCAGCCCTAAAAGAAGATTTAGGATTAGCAGGTGACATCACATCAAACAGCATTTTTGATGAACAACAAACCGGTATCGCAACCCTTCGCTCGAGAGAAAGTGGAATATTGGCCGGTTACCAATTTGTTGAAGCAACGTTCAAAAAAATTGACCCAAAAGCTGAAATTACCTGGCATAAAAAAGATGGTGACGCACTTGCCCCCAAAGACATCATTTGCACAATCAAAGCCCCTGTCCGCACATTATTAACCGGCGAACGTGTAGCCCTAAACTTCCTTGGCCATCTAACGGGCATTGCCAGCTTAACCAACAATTACGTTCAAGAAGTAAGCCATACAAAAGCAAAGATTGTCGACACGCGCAAAACAACACCCGGCCTAAGGTTCGCAGAAAAACTCGCTGTTAGAGCCGGAGGCGGTGAAAACCACCGCTTCAGGTTGGATGATGCTATATTAATTAAAGACAATCATATTGCATTCGCAGGCAGCATTTCAAAAGCGATTGAGGCCGCACAAAAGTGCAATGGGCACATGGTTAAAATCGAAGTTGAAGTCGACACGATTGAACAATTAAAAGAATGCTTAGAGCATAATATCGATGTGGTCCTTCTCGATAACATGTCACCAGAACAACTATTAGAAGCTGTGAAACTCATCGATGGCAAGCTCATTGCAGAAGCGTCTGGCGGTGTTAACTTAACAACAGTTAAATCCATCGCAGAAACCGGAGTGGACATTATCTCCGTTGGAGCCTTAACTCATTCTGCAAGATGCCTGGACCTTGGTCTTGATATTGACATATCATAAAGGTACCCAATCAATAATCGTCTAAAAATAACTGAGAAATAAAAAGAAAGGGCAGGTGAAATTATGCAAACTGGTGAAATCCTCACAATCGCCCTCATCATTTGGCTACTCTCTCCCTTGATTGCAGTAATACTCGCCAAAAGAAAAAAGCGAGATTCTAATTTTTGGGTACTAACCTCCTTTTTATTTCCACCAGCCGTCTTATTTCTTGCCCTACTCCCTATCAGGAGTAAGCCACCCAGCAAAATGTTTGCTGACGAACCGCATGACGATGACAACTTCTTTCCAAACAAAGATTAAATTCCAAGTTTGATTAAGAGAAAATCACATATAAAAAAATGCCCCAGAGAAATCTCTAGGGCATTTAATATTTTATATCTTTTTTATCTGCGAACTACTGAATAGCAGCAACTTCCGTTGGCCGAGCAAAATATTTAGCTCTATAGAAGATGTGCGCACCAATGCGTTTGATATATTTCATTGAATGGCGCCATTTCGGCTTCACATAAGTCGCATGATAATGGCTAGCATAACCAATATCTTTGAGCCAAACTTTGCCATCTGTCACGCGCTTAGCCAAGTCACCAGCAATTTTCCAGCGCTTCTTGTCTTTTGGTTTATCTGCAATGCCATCACAAGCAAATGAGAATTGGCAGCTATTGCGTCTATGCGCACCTTCATAAACCACACCACAAACCGTATCAGCATAGTAGCTAGAGCGAACCCGGTTCATAATCACCTGAGCAACAGCCAACTGACCTTTAATCGGCTCACTACGAGCTTCAAAATAAATCGCAGTTGCTAAGCAACGATTTTCACGCTTACGAAATTCATGTTCAGTTAAACCACCAAAGAATTTACGAGCACCAGCGCTAACTGAAGCAACATGCTTTACTTCAAGGCCGGTATTTGTTGGCTTATCACCATTTTCAAGACGAGAATTAAAACGTGAATTGTCTTTATGACCAGTGCCAAAATGACTGTCTTGCGGCAAATTAAAGACACCAGCCACTCGTTTTTGACTAATAATCGGCAAGCCAGCTGTCACTTTTTCAGTTGGACGAACCCCAATTGGGTCTGGACCAACAGCACGGCCAACAGTATCTGTTGCTACAGCAACACCTGTCACACTGTGACGATTGCTTTTAGCCGCTCTATTCACACGTTGAACAGCAGCTGTATCATATTTATCGTAAGGGCGTTTCTGTATAACTTCGCCCTCTTCAATTGAAGCAAGTGCCAAACGGCGGCGTTCTTCATAATTACCGCTATTCGCGATACGTTGTTTATAAAGCAAATCAGCACGTGGCCCCTTGCCTTTTAAATCAAATAGATCATTTGCCTCTGCAATAATTGGCAAAATCGGCTGTGTCGCATCAGGAATCTTACCGTCATAATCAGCACCTTCGCCAGATAATGACATTTCAAGATTAAGACGATAAACAGCTAGCACATCACCATTACCCGCAATATATCCTAAGCCAAGCATAGGCACTGACAAAGCAGCGATTGCTAAATAGTGAAGTGGTGATAAATAAATCCGGGACATACCCTTAACCTACTAACCTTTTAAATTATGAAACAAAATTTAAACCCGATGATCAAAGCAAAACACATGAGTGTTAAAATTGCCTTTAAATGATTAACAAACGTTAATTTTGGTTAAATTATGTATCTTAGCTATTAAGCCATTGATTCGCTCAAACCGAAAAAGTTTGGCTGAGCTTTTCCAAAACTTTAAGCAGTGTTATTACACGCCGCGGCGCAGCATTTCAAGTCATTTTTTGCCGCAACGCAGCGTTTTTATAAATCTGCAATATTTTCAATTAGATGGCCTTATTATTTCTAAGCACACTCTAATTTACTTCGCTTAAATTTAAGAGGCAAATGACCTCAAAACCTTAAACGCAGCGATAGAAACCACAAATTAGAAAAAATTTCACCCTTTAAATGAGGTAATGAGACCATTTAGCACAGAGTGTTGCTTTTTAAACGGCCTATCGATGTCCAATTTGAGTGTTTTCTCAACTAGAGACAGCCCTTTTACACCGTTTTCATGTAAAATTCTGTCTCTTAGCCATTTAATAGCCTGATCATTCCTTTGTTTCTCAAGCAGCTTATTCGCTATCAAAGTCTGATAATGCCCGTCTATGGCATCAATAAGACAAGAAATCCCTTCTTCTCTGGCCGCAGAAACACTCAAAACAATCGCAGGCTCTCTCCCTGGCTCATAATTCGTAATAGAAAGAGCCCCTTTAAGGTCCGCCTCAGCGCGGCGAGCTTGCGCACCCATGTCGGCCTTGGTCACAACAGCAATATCAGGAATCTCCATAATGCCTGATTTCATAAACTGCAAACTATCACCAGAGCCAGGCTGAACACAAAGCACAACACTATCAGAATGAGACGTAATATCGGCTTCGTTTTGCCCAACACCAACTGTCTCAATAATAACAATATCAAAAATAGCCCGCATCAAAACAAGAGCTGGAAAAGTCAGTTGAGCAACACCGCCCAATTGTCCCCGGCTTGCGAGCGAACGCACATAAACCCCTTGATCTTCCGGGTCCGTGATCATCCGCGTGCGATCACCAAGCAAGGCCCCCCCACTAATATGAGAGGAAGGATCAATTGCAATCACACCAACAGTCTTCTCACGTGAACGCCATTCTTTAATCAAACCATTAATTAAAGTGGACTTGCCAACACCTGGCGGCCCCGTAAATCCCACAACATGCGCTTTTGCATGATTATAGGCTTCATCAAGCAGCTCAATTGTTGTGCTGTCGTTAAATGAATGCTCCGCGAGAGCCAATGCTTCTGAAAGGGCACGCTTCCCCCCGCCGCGAACAGACATGATCCCATCAATCATCACAATCCCTTTTTCCAATCGGTTTTAAAGATCAATAACAATTAATGACAAGAAGTCCAAACATTTAAGAAGACTGTTTTTTCTGCTTAATATGCGCTTGCGCAGCAGCTAAACGTGCAACAGGCACACGAAATGGCGAACAAGACACATAATCAAGCCCAACCTTCTCAAAAAACTCGATAGAAGCAGGGTCACCGCCATGCTCACCGCAAATGCCCATTTTCATGCCCTCACGGGCTTCACGCCCTGAGTGAACAGCCATGTCAACCAATGCACCAACACCCTCTTGATCAAGACTAACAAAAGGATCAACTTCTAAAATCGACTTTTGCGTATAATCACTCAAAATAGTTGTTGCATCATCTCGGCTTAACCCAAATGTTGTCTGCGTTAAATCATTCGTCCCAAAAGAAAAGAATTCAGCAGATTTGGCAATCTCACGCGCCTGTAAGGCAGCTCGAGGCAATTCAATCATCGTCCCTACATCATAAGAAAGAGAAGTCCCTCTTTCTTCAAAGACTTTTTCAGCCGTTTTATCAATCACCGCTTTAAGAACATCAAACTCTTCTACCGTGGCAATCAGCGGGATCATAATTTCAGGGTGAACTGGCTCTCCCGATTTCGATTTATCAAGTGCCGCCTCAAAAATTGCACGCGCCTGCATCTCGGTAATTTCAGGATAACTAATCGCCAGACGGCACCCACGATGCCCAAGCATCGGGTTAAATTCCTTCAGCTCATCAACCCGTAACTTAACATCTTGCGGCTCAAGCCCTAAATGCTCAGCCAAAGCCTCAATTTCTTCCATTTCATGCGGCAAGAACTCATGCAAAGGCGGATCAAGCAACCGAATGGTTATCGGTAACGCAGGCATTAATGAAAACAATTCAGAAAAATCAGAGCGCTGCATCGGCAATAATTTATCAAGAGCTTTCCGGCGTCCGTCTTCATCACGAGCCAAAATCATTTCCCGCATCGCCATAATCCGGCTTGTTTCAAAAAACATATGCTCAGTGCGGCAAAGCCCAATTCCTTCAGCCCCAAATTTTAAAGCTTGCTCAGTTTCACGAGCCGTTTCAGAATTGGCCCGAACTTTAAGACGGCGAATATCATCTGCCCATCCCATAAGTGTGCCAAAGTCACCTGTAAGCTCAGCCTGACGCATTGGATGCTCACCTTCCAGTACTTCACCAGATGTACCATCAATGGTCAGCATATCCCCCTCTTGCAATGTCACAGTGCCAATCCGCATCTTTCGCGCAGCCATATCAATTTTAAGAGCACCCGCACCAGAAACACAAGGACGCCCCATACCACGCGCCACAACTGCCGCATGGCTTGTCATGCCACCGCGCGCGGTCAAAATTCCAGATGCTGCATGCATTCCATGAATATCTTCAGGGCTAGTCTCCACACGAACAAGCAATACTGATTTACCAAGCCCGGCCTGTTTCTCAGCCTCATCCGCATCAAAAACAATCATCCCAACAGCCGCCCCCGGAGACGCCGGCAAACCTTTGGTTAAAACTTGCCGCTCAACAGAAGGGTCTAGAGTAGGATGAAGCAATTGATCAAGCGCCTTGGGCTCAATGCGTTGCACCGCTTCTTCTTCGCTAATCAAGCCCTCGCGAGCCATTTCAACGGCCATACGAACCGCTGCACCTGTTGTTCGCTTGCCCGAACGTGTTTGCAACATCCATAATTTGCCATCCTGAATGGTGAATTCAATATCCTGACAATCACGGTAATGGTTTTCAAGCTGTTCTGTAATTCCAACAAATTCAGCAAAAGCTTTTGGCATCACTTCTTCAAGAGAAGGGCTATCATCAAGGGACTTTTCTTTAGCCGCTTTCGTCAAGGGTTGCGGCGTGCGAATTCCCGCCACCACATCTTCGCCCTGAGCATTAACAAGAAACTCACCATAAAGCTCATTTTCACCTGTCGCCGGGTTTCGGGTAAAAGCAACACCAGTGGCACTGTTTTCCCCCATATTACCAAACACCATGGCCTGAACATTCACAGCTGTTCCCCATTCATGAGAAATATCATGAAGAAGGCGATACGTTTCAGCCCGGCGTGAATGCCAAGAAAGAAACACAGCACTAATGGCACCCCATAATTGCTCGTAAACATCACTTGGAAACGGTTTGCCATGCTCAGTAACAACGCACTCTTTATATTCCTCGATAATATCGAGCCAATCATCAGCTGATAGGTCAGTGTCGTTCGCAAAACCATTTAAATTTTTGAAGTTCTCTAATATATCCTCAAATAATCCATGCTCAATTTCCAGCACAACAGAAGCATACATCTGTATAAAGCGGCGATAGCTATCATAAGCAAAACGGCGATCACCTGATCTTGCAGCTAATCCTTCAACCGTTTCATCATTAAGCCCCAAATTAAGGACTGTATCCATCATCCCCGGCATTGAATCCCGTGCACCTGAACGCACAGATACAAGTAAAGGCGTTTCCTTTGAACCATAAACAGAGCCAACCAACTCACCCACATGATCGAGAGCCGCTTGAACTTGTTTTTTTAAATCCTCTGGAAGACTTTTATCGTTTTTATAAAAAACACTGCACACATCAGTCGTAATGGTAAAACCAGGCGGGACAGGTAAACCAATACTCGCCATCTCTGCTAAATTCGCACCTTTACCACCAAGGAGATTACGTTCAGCAGCGCTCCCATCGGCGCTGCCGCCTCCAAATTGATAGACCCATTTTGGAATATTAGAATTGGCAGGCGTGCCAATTTGATGTGACATAATGAGTAACCTTGACTGTTTTTTTTAAAAGAGTTTAATCCCCAATCCTAAGAAGAGCAATCAATGAGTGCGGATTTCTTAAGAAAAACAAGGGTAGAAAAACTAAAATTCAGTCACAAACCATAAAACAAATCAAACATTCAAAGAGAATGATACAATTCAAATGCTCATAACAATCTGTTATTGAGCCAACAGCTTCAAACAAGCCCATATAATAAATTTATGCTTTTGCGACCTTACGCCGCACCTGATGATGGTTGATAGTATCCTGATGTTAAGACCCATTGCGGATCAACAGCTCCTTGATACACATAAACCCAAGCTCGGTAATCCACGCCTTCATTGTCCCGTACAGTTGCAAGTACTCTAGAAAATTCATGCGGATGTTGGTCTTGATCAGAACATCCTTCATAAGCATCTAACAATGAAAGTAATGCATTCGGGCGAACAATTTCATAAAGCTCGCCATAAACAGCTGTACCACAATCCTCTAAGATCAAACCTGGATAAGGTCCCAAATCATAAATCCGCCCTGCAATAATCGCCTCAGCCATATAATTAGCGTGCGCACGCATCATGGCGCCAATAGGGTTTGCAATATTACGCTTTAGCGTTCCATAAACAAAGATATATTGGGGTCCAGAATTGCCCTCTGAACCACTTTGATCTGAAGGAGTATTATCTAAAGACATTCGGCCAATGTTCCATTTCAAAATTTGAAAAACAAAAAACTTTGATAAAAATCATGAGTAATTGAGAATCATTTGTTAAGTTTAATCCCATCCCATCCAATTGTCATGGCCACATTTATACCAAGTACAAAACCATCCAACTACTCCACAATATAAATGTATCAAAATGAACCAGTGTTCAGAGACTATTAACCACCTCACGATAATGTGAACGATGAAAGTTTAAGTCATTAATTTTAGTCAAAGTGGAGTTAAAGTCATGCGTTGCGTGTCAAATTGGGGGAGTAAACCCCTTCTCTCTGTAGCCCTATCTGGGTTTTTATCTCTTATTTCATCTCCTGCATTAGCAAGTGATCTTTCTTTCGAAGATGGAGAAAGATATTACGATCATTCAATGAAAGATGAGCCAGAAAGTGTCTTGCCTGACCACTGGTATGTCACTGCCAATACAGCTTATGCTGATGTTATCCTCGATTATGATGAGAACATCACCAGCAAAGCCATTGATCAGCTGCTTTTCCGCAAAAACGGCCGTATCAAAAACAAAAAGGTTTATGTATCTGGTTTGTTTAAAGGCTCATATATGGGCGAATGGACCAACACAGAAAATGCTTTTCCGATCCTAACAAGATTTCCAGATCATGCTTCTGGTACATCATCTCATAGTTTCTTCTTAGATAATGCAGCCATCGCTTTTACAGCAACACCAACCGATTATCTTACGCTTTTCGCTCAAATTGAATACCATGAGAACCACTTTGAAAGCCAAGATGCTCTTCAACTAAGAAAAGCCTATGTTACCATCGGTGATCTTAATAGATCGCCTCTATACCTAACATTTGGTCGCAAAACCATAAACTTTGGTGACTTTGATCAATACAACCCGTTCACTCAAAACATTAACAATCACTTTTTTAAAGCAGACAGTGACGGCTTAATCGCTGAAGTTGGTTTTGTGAACAAATTCATGCACCTAACAGCAACAGCAATCTCAGGTGGTCGTCACCTAAGAACTGCAGACACAGCAGAAAAAGATGAGATAAACAATTTTGCTGTTAATGGTGATGTCTTCATTCCTATTCGAGAAGGCACGACCTTAAAGTTAGGTGCTGGTTATCTGCATGGCACAATCTACAACCACACATTGCCTCACCACCCTGGCCCAGAACTTGACTGCCCAGTAACTCCTGGTCAACAAGGCGTACCAAAATGTCGTGGCCGCAATGCAGCTTGGGATATCCGCGCTGAGTTAACATCACCTATGTTTGATATCATGGCAGAATACACAGCAACTGTTGACCCATGGCCAGCTACAAAACAAAAACTAGAATCTTTCCTAGTGCAAGGCCGCTATAAAACTGAGATTTATGATCATAAAACTCACTTCACAGTAAGCTACAGTCATTCTGACATCGGGCCATTTACAACTGGCGGCCCAGGCTCACCAATATTCGATAGTCTAGAGCAGATCATTGCGGGCATGGAAGTCTTTATTAATCCAAACTTCTCTGTAGGCATTGAATATTCTCACAACACAGGCTTTGCACCTCTCATCAACATCACTGATGTTGCAAAAGATGCCGAAGCAGACCAACTCGTTATCGGAGGACGTGTCGTATTTTAATTCCCTTAAACTACGATTGACTTAAAACTCCAAAGAAAAAGCGTTTCTTTTAAACCACTTAAAGCCGGTCACCAAAGTCAGCCCCCAATAGACTTTAAGGCGATACAAACCGGCAGAGTTTGAAAGAAACGCTTTTTAGCTTTTTAAATCAGTTATTTTTCGAAAATCTAATTCAACTCACCAGTTGCAACTAACACGGCTTTTCCTCCCAAGCGTACTTGTCTCAAAGCCCTATTCTGAAGCTCAAGTTCAAGCTTTAAAAAACTATCACGCCCCATTTCAAAACCTTGGCTTATCATAGTTTCATAATGACTTTGCGCATCGATCTCAAACCTCTCAATAAGCCGAGAAAACCCAACAACAGCACCGCCTGTCGCTGCATCTTCATTTATTCCAAAATCCGGTGCAAACATACGCCCATGAAACCCGGTACCTTCAACTTCACCACCTCTGCAATAAACAAAAACACCAACCGGATTCTCTTTAGAAAAAGCAGCACTCCAAAATGCAAAATTAGGAGTAGATTTGCTAACAAGAGATCTATTCTTTAAGGGCACATAAACAAATCGAATACCAATCTCAGCGCTCATTATTTTATGATTTTCAAACCCAATATCCTGTATATCCAGCCCCAGCGCATCAGCCACCAAATCAACCTCTGGCACGCGCTCTATCACTTTAGGCAATTGCGGCACATCAATCTCTGCATAAGCAGACTTTTCAGATGAAACAGCAACAACCGAGCGCACAGGCCCAACTTCCTCATCAAGAATAAGCAAAACATCTTGCCCACAATTCTGCTGTTTTGCTTTCTGCAATCCTAGTAATACAGCAGTTCCAATTGTTGGATGCCCAGCAAAAGGGATCTCCCCCTTAGGCGTAAAAATTCTAAGTTTGGAAATAGCGGTCGGATTATCGCTCGATTGTAAAAACACAGTTTCAGAAAACCCAAACTCACGCGTAATCGCAAGCATCGTCTCAGAACTTAAATCATCAGCTTCTTCAACAACCGCTAGCTGATTACCTTTAAATGCCTGGTCCGTGAAAACATCAAGTATGTGAAATTTTAAGCCCATCTAACATCCAATATTAAAAGAAATCCTGAGATAAAAAGGCTAACACAATCCATAAAAAAACACTGCCTCTTTTTCAAAAGGCAGTGTTTAAAATCTTAACAAGAATGAAAACACCCCCGTATAAAAGAGCGTTTTAAACATCTCTACTTATATCTCTCTACACGAAGAAGGAGTGACGCCACTTCGGCGTCAGGACATGGCGAAGCGCCAGCGTAGCCCGGCGCATTGCGCCGCACCTCGTAGGGCCCGCAGCTTCGCTGCGGAATAGCCCGTGAGAGGAATAGAGAGAAAAACTAGTTCCTAGTTTTTCGTTTTATCAACCAAGGCTTTTTCTTTGATCCATGGCATCATATCACGTAGGCGGCCACCCACTTCTTCACAAGGATGCTCATCAGCTTTCGCGCGCATCGCTTTAAAGCTTGTTTGACCAACTTTATTCTCAAGCATAAAGTCACGAGTGAAGCGACCTTCTTGAATGTCTGTGAGAACGTCTTTCATGCGCTCTTTCACATCAGGTGTGATCACACGCGGACCAGAAACATACTCACCATATTCAGCTGTATTTGAAATTGAGTAATTCATGTTGGCAATACCACCTTCATAAATTAGATCAACAATAAGCTTCATTTCGTGCAAGCACTCAAAATAAGCCATTTCAGGTGCATAACCAGCTTCGGTTAATGTTTCAAAACCCGCACGCATCAGCTCAACAACACCACCACAAAGAACAGCCTGCTCACCAAAGAGGTCAGTTTCACATTCTTCTCTAAATGTTGTTTCAATCGTACCAGCTTTACCACCACCGATGGCTGCTGCATAAGATAAAGCAACATCTTTCGCATTGCCGGTTGCATCTTGATGCATCGCAATCAGACACGGCAAACCACCACCACGTAGATATTCACCGCGCACAGTGTGACCAGGGCCCTTAGGCGCAATCATAATCACATCAACTTTTGAGCTAGGTTCAATCAGGTTAAAATGCACATTCAAACCATGAGCAAAAGCAAGCGCTGCCCCATCGCGAATGTTTGGTGCAATCTCGTCGCGGTACAAATCAGCTTGTAGCTCATCAGGCACCAAAATCATCATCAAATCGGCCCACGCTGCAGCTTCAGCCACAGTCATCACTTTAAGGCCTTCACCTTCAGCTTTCGCCCGTGATGATGAACCTTCACGAAGACCAACACAAATATCTGTAACGCCAGAATCTCTTAAGTTCAGTGTGTGAGCATGTCCCTGAGAGCCATAGCCAATGACAGCAACTTTTTTAGATTTAATCAGATTAACATCTGCATCTTGATCATAATAAACGCGCATTTTATTTCTTTACCTTTTTCTTCGTAAATTCTGCCCAGCTATGACTTTAAAACTTGAGATGTCAATTTATGAAATTCACTCATCTCAAAGAAAGTCTTAAAGCTTGAGCCAAACCTTATTTCTAAATCTCAGGGCTAAGGTTCCCAGTCAGGGATTGGGCGTAACGCCCAAACCTCGCCTTGTCAATGTTAGAGGCTCATTTTAAGACGAAAACTCATAAATTAACGTCTTTTAGCGCCCTACAATCGCACTAGTGCGTTAGTGCCCTAAATGTTGTAAATACTGTTTTACCGTCTCTTTCACGCCAAATATCAGACAATCAGCCGTAAAACAATGCCCAATTGATGTTTCCGCAATTCCTGGCACCCGTTCAACAAGGGCTGGAATATTGTGAAGCGTTAAATCATGCCCGGCATTCACCTCTAACCCAGCCTCTTTGGCAGCCTTATAGGTCGCCTCAATCCGATCAAGCTCTTTAGTGATGTGAGCCTCTTTAACAAGAGAACCATAAGGCCCGGTATAAATCTCAACTCGGTCCGCACCAACAGATGCAGCTTGAGTGGCAGCTTCAGGGTCTGTATCAACAAAAAGAGACACCCGGCACCCAGCATCATGAGCAATCGATATCACACGCTTTAAATGATCCTGGTTCGCCTCAATATCCCAGCCATGATCAGACGTATTTTGCGCTGGATCATCTGGAACAAAAGTTACCTGATCAGGACAAATATCTAAAACAAGCGCCATCAAACGATCATCCGGGAAACCTTCAATATTAAACTCTTTATTCGGATATTTTTCAGCGATCATATCTCTGATATTGTAAACATCCTGCCGGCGAATATGGCGCTCATCCGGGCGCGGGTGAACGGTCAGGCCATGCGCGCCAGCATCAAGGGCAAGCGCGCCAATGCCAGTCACGCTCGGCCAAGGCAAATCCCGCCGGTTTCGCAACAGCGCAATCGCATTTAAATTGACACTTAAATGAGGAGCCATTTTATTCGCTTATAACTTTCTATCAAAAGAACATAAATGAAAGGGAAAATGAAACTATTCACCCATCTTGTCAGATCCACGCGAGATGGCCGCAATACCCGTGCGCGCCACTTCAACAAGCCCAAGCGGCTTCATCAGCTGAATAAACTGCTCAATCTTGCCAGACTTACCTGTAATCTCAAACACGAAATGATCAATAGAGGCATCAACCACCTGCGCACGAAACGCTTCACCAAGCCGCAATGCCTCAACTCGGCTCTCACCTTTGCCAGCCACTTTCACAAGAGCCAGTTCACGTTCAAGCGCACGCCCCTGCACTGTCAAGTCAGTCACATGATGCACAGGCACAAGACGTGAAAATTGAGCCTTAATCTGCTCAATCACCATCGGCGTTCCTTCAGTGACAACCGTAATTCGCGACAAATGCTTTTCATGAGATGTCTCGGTCACAGTCAAACTATCAATGTTATAACCACGCCCAGAAAACAACCCAATCACCCGGGCCAAAACACCAGGTTCATTATCTACCAAAGCAGATAAAGTGTGCTTTTCAGTTTGCTCAGTATCAGTGCTCATCAACATGCTCTAATCTTTAATCTATTGTTTTATATTCGAAAAATTCAAGTTGGAACCAACCCACATCACAAAGATGCAAAAGGAAGCCTAAGAACAAGAAAGTCCTAAACCAGAACTTTCCCTTCTTCTTTAATTGCATTTTGCAAATCGTCCGCCTGAACATCGCTGGCAAGCAGCATATTATTATGCGCCTCCCCTGATGGGATCATCGGGAAACAATTTGCAAGCTTTTCAACTCGGCAATCAAACAGCACAGGTTTATCCACCGAGATCATCTCATTGATCGCATCGTCCAAATCTTTTGGATGGTCACAGCGAATACCCACACCACCATAAGCTTCAGCCAATTTAACAAAATCAGGCAAAGCTTCAGAATAAGAGTGCGAATAACGTCCACCATGTAACAATTCCTGCCACTGGCGCACCATGCCCATAAATTCATTATTTAAAATGAAGATTTTGATCGGCAAACCATATTGAACAGCCGTTGACATTTCCTGCATGGTCATCTGCACAGAGGCTTCACCGGCAATATCAATCACCAGCGCATCTCTATGCGCGATCTGCACGCCAAGCGCTGCTGGCAAGCCATACCCCATGGTTCCCAAACCACCAGATGTCATCCACTTATTCGGCGCTTCAAAACCATAATATTGCGCGGCCCACATTTGATGCTGGCCAACCTCAGTGGTGATATATGTATCTTTATCTTTGGTCAGCTCATAAAGACGCTCAATCGCATATTGCGGCATAATTGACTTTTTAGAAGGCTTATAGCCAAGACATTTCTTCGCGCGCCATTCATCAATTTGGCCCCACCAAGCTTTAAGGTCTTTTTTATCGATTTGCACCGCTTTGTTTTTCCAAATACGAAGCATATCTTCCAGCACATGCCCCACATCACCAATGATCGGAACATCAACACGAACATTCTTATTGATAGAAGAAGGATCAATATCAATGTGAATTTTCTTGGAATTTGGCGCAAACGCATCAATCCGTCCGGTAATCCGGTCATCAAAGCGCGCACCAACACAAACCATAACATCGCAATCATGCATGGCCCAATTAGCCTCATATGTGCCGTGCATACCAAGCATACCAAGCCATTGATCCGAGCTCGCCGGATAAGCGCCAAGCCCCATCAAAGTCGACGTAATCGGAACACCTGTTTTATTCACAAGCTCGCGCAATAATTCACACGCACCAGGTCCCGAGTTAATCACACCGCCACCTGTGTAAAACAAAGGCTTCTTGGCATTAGCAATCATATCAACAGCTTCGCGGATAGCACTTTGCTCACCCTTTACTTGGGGACGGTATGTGCGATGCGTGATTTTCTTCGGCCCAATATAATCCCCGCTCGCAAATTGAATATCCTTTGGAATATCAATCACAACCGGCCCAGGACGCCCGCTAGATGCCACATAAAAAGCTTCATGCATAATGCGAGCTAAATCATTGACATCTTTCACTAAATAATTGTGCTTGGTACAAGGGCGCGTAATACCAACCGTATCACATTCCTGAAACGCATCAGTGCCAATCAAATGGCTCGGAACTTGGCCTGTAATACAAACCAGCGGGATAGAATCAAGGAGCGCATCCGCCAAACCCGTCACCGCGTTAGTAGCACCCGGCCCTGAGGTCACAAGCAGAACACCGACTTTACCAGTTGAGCGCGCATACCCTTCAGCTGCATGAGCAGCTCCCTGTTCATGACGCACAAGAATATGCTCGATTTTTTCACTTTCAAAAATCGCATCATAAATTGGCAAAACAGCACCACCTGGATACCCAAAAATATGGTCAACCCCTTGATCTGCAAGAGCTTGCAGAACAATATCAGCGCCGGTCATAGTCCGTGACATGTCTTTCTCCAAATTTCAAAAATGAGTTGACCTAATTCTCTTAATTTAAAGGGCCAAACTCATCAAAAAATATAAATTTCCATGAATTGTATTTACAGCAATCGTAAAACGAAAGAAACGCGCTTTTCTGCACTTTCTTTGACAACTTTACAATCAAATTTTTTATCTCAAGTGAGCAACACTAACGAATGCAACCCTTCAGGTCAACAGTCATTTTGTATTTTATGAAAAACTTCAGGCAATAATCTTTCCATATGTTGCGCGTTAAGGCTATTCCACGCAATCATATTACGCCTCAACCAGGTTAATTGCCGTTTCGCATAACGCCGCGTCTGTTGCTGAGCTAACGCGACTGCTTCTTCAAGGGAAAAACGCCCCCGAATATAGCCTGCCAATTCAGGCACTCCTAATGCACGCATGATCGGCAAACTCTCATCAACCCCTAGCTCTAATAAAGCCCGCACCTCTGCCAAGCCCCCATTAGGGCCACTCTCCTTGACCATCTCTTCAAACCGGTGATTAATCCGCTCATACAAAACCTCTCGCTCCCAAGAGACAACAAATCCATGCACATTTTCAAAATTAAGCAGCGGCTCACTATTCTCAGCCTGCCAGAGCTTTAAAGATTGCCCCGTACCATCTATCACCTCAAGCGCCCGCACAATCCGCTGCGTATCACCAGCTTTAAGCTCCACCGCCATCAACGGATCTTTCTTATGCAAAATCTCATGTAATGCCGGCGCGCCAAGACGCACCACCTCATCGCGCCAAAATTGCCTCACCTCACCATCAATCTCCGGCACCTGCGAAAGCCCCTCAAGCAAAGCCTTATAATAAAGCCCTGTGCCGCCAACAAAAATCGGTCGCTTACCAAGACCTGTTATTTCATCAAGCACCTTTTCTACATCTTGAAGCCATGCCCCTGTAGAATAAGCTTGGCTCCCGCTTACATGCCCATAAAGCCGATGCGCTACCCGCTCCATATCATCTGCACTTGGCCGCGCTGAGATGATCGAAAGCTCTTTATAAATCTGACAGCTATCCGCATTCACGATCACACCATCAAACTCTTCAGCCAAAGTGAGGGCCAAAGATGATTTCCCACTCGCTGTGGCACCGGCGATCAAAATAGGCTTGGTCATAAAATTTCAGTTCCTAAAAAAAGATAAGTGTAATCTAGAGCTTTTTAACTGCTTAAAATTCGAATATAAGTTCGAACTATACACAAAGGAACAATCCTTCCTCTGTGAGCATGAATGCAAAAAAGAGTTTTAACTCAAAATAATAGAGAGTGCCAATCGAATGTCACAAACCACCACAGCGTCCATTCTGACGATTATAGCCCCTTATGGAAAAGCCACCCTTAACGACGAAGCACTCTCACAACTAAAAAACAATATAAACATAGAAGCCGAACCTATATGGTTAGCTGAAGGAGAAGCTGCAGACCTTCCTCTCAATGAAACAAATGCTGACGACCTCAAAACTTTAAACAACCAAATCAATGAGCTCTTGCAAGACAAGCCTTTTGACTTTGCCCTTCAACCTGAAGTGCACCGCCGTAAAAAACTTCTCATATCAGACATGGACTCGACCATCATCGGCGAAGAGTGCATTGATGAAATTGCCTATATGGCCGGTATAAAACCCAAAATTGCTGACATAACAGAACGCGCCATGAGAGGAGAGATCGAATTTGACGCAGCCTTGCGCGAACGAGTTGGCTTACTTAAAGACTTAGACGTAGATGCTCTAGATACAGTCATCGCTGAGCGCCTCAATCTCAACAAAGGCGCCAAAACTCTTGTCCAAACCATGGCGGCTAACGATGCTTTTTGCGCTCTTGTCTCTGGTGGCTTCACCTTCTTCACTGAAAAGATCGCGGCAATGACGGGATTTCACACAACAAGAGCAAATACATTAGAGATCGCTAATGACAAACTTACAGGACAAGTCATCCCTCCAATCCTCGGCAGCACCGCCAAAAAACAAGCTCTTGAGCAATTCATCAAAGAGCAAAACATCTTAGCCGAAGAAACACTTGCCGTTGGTGACGGAGCTAATGATCTTGAAATGATTAAAGCCTCAGGCCTTGGCGTCGCTTATTATGCAAAACCCATTGTTGCCGCTGAAGCTGATGCCGCCGTCAACCACACAGACTTAACGGCTCTTCTTTATATGCAAGGCTATAAAAAAATCGAATTTGTTGAATAAGTTTACGGTGAAATCAAAACAGCTGTGATCAAACAAAAAAACAACGAAGACGGGTAAGTGATGAAAAAACAAAACCAACAAAAGAAAATCCAAAACATCCTGCCAAGAGCAATCACCACGCATCTATTGTCGTTCCTTGTAGCAGCTATTTGTTTAACATCTCCACTCTTCACCTCAGAGGTCTACGCTGACAATCATGAGGAACAAATTAAGCAAACAAAAAAAGCAATCTTCTCATTAAGTGAGCTCTTACAAAACAAAACCGCACAACAAGCTCTGATCAAAAAACTAAAAGCTGATCTGAGAAACGCCAAAGAAGACATTTCCAAAAAAGAAATCGAAGAAACTTTAAAGCTAGAGATTGAAAAAGAACAAACCATCATTGATCAAATCTCAACCCTAACCTCCGGCGTTTCTGAAAAAGACTACAGCACTCAGGAAACCAAAGCCTTTAACCTGCAAGATGAATTGCAAGGCCTAGCTGAACCCTTCGTTAAAATGATCAAAAGCAGCACAGAAAATGCTCGCCAAATTGATCAATTAAAACAAACCATAGACGATGCAAAACGCCGGCAAACCATTGCCAAGCGCGCCATCACCCGCATAGAAAATCTAGCAAACATCATCAAAGTCGAAAAACCAGAAGGCAGTAAAAAAACCAATCAACATTTAAGTGAAAATCTAAAGCTCTGGACCAAACGCTTTAAAGAAGCTCAGTCGCTAGAAACAACATCACTTCAGCAATTACGTTTAAAAGAAGAAGCTGCCGACGCTGAAAACTTAGAAAATTACGCAACCAGCTTTATTCGAACAAGAGGCGTAAATTTACTCATAGCCATCGCAACCTTCATCGGCACTTTTATGGTGTTAAGAATTTTAAGCAAACTCGCTAGTGTTATCTTCCATAAGCGTAAGATGAAACACAATTTCTATACAAGATTAACCCGCTTAATTTTTGAAGTTTTTACCATCATCGCTTCAACTCTGGCGATGATGTTTATGCTCAATTATCTTAATGACTGGATCTTGCTCGGTGTTGCAGGCCTCTTTACAATTGCCCTGGCCTGGATTGGTTTAAACCTCCTGCCTGTCATAATAGAGCAAACCATTCTCCTACTTAATCTCGGTGCTGTTCAAGAAGGTGAACGCTTAATGATTGATGGCGTGCCGTGGTATGTCAAACGCCTTGACCATTACACAGAACTTGAAAATCCAGAGTTAGATGGAGGACACTTCTCGGTTCCCATCAGAGAGCTCGTTGGTCGCCATTCGCGCCCACCAGCTAATGATGAAGCGTGGTTCCCAACCAAGAAAGATGATTGGGTTCAATTGGAAAATGAAAACATTGCAAAAGTTGTCATTCAAACCCCCGAGCTTGTTCAACTCATCGAGCTTGGCGGCGCAAGAATAACATTTAAAACAACAGATTTTCTCGACGCTAAATTAAGAAACCTCTCAACGGGTTTCCGCATAAAATTAGAATTTGGCATTTCTTACAAACACCAAAAAGAAGCTACAACTACAGTTCCAGCCCAGTTAAAAACACATATAGAAAATGGGATCATCAACTATATCGGCAAAGATAATCTACGCGATTTAGAAGTCGAAGTTTTAAGAACGGGGCCTTCATCAATAGATTATGAAATTGAAGCCGATTTCAAAGGCAATGTTGCACCCAAATATGAAGACCTGGAAGGTGAACTAACAAGGTTAATGATTGAAGCTTGCAATGTTCACGAGCTAGAAATCCCCTTCCCACAATTGGTCATTCATCAAAGTGAGGCTAGGCCATAAACACATAAAATCAATGAGGGTGTTTATGATGCTTTTTATGTTTTTTATTCTTCATAATCGTAACACCAACATCAAGTCCAAGATCAAGTAACTGCTTAGTCTTTTTCGTATGAATTTTGCAATAGCACTTTGTTGAATTTTGTACGCACTTGCCTTTATTACCCTTGGCATCAGTACATTTCTTACCCCGAATACCAGCTTTACATGTTGATTTATTATTATAGTGTTTATGAAAACAACGATCTGGCCGATCAGCGTAAGCTGAGTGACTAATAAGAGAAGAAAATACCAATGTAAGTAATAGGGTAGAAATCTTCAAAAGCGCGCCCTTAATTTTTAGAATTCTAATCATAACGAACCTCCCATTTCGATAATTTAGAACAAAGCGGCCTCTTTAAACTGCTTACAGTATACACCCAGCCATGCTTCCCTCAAAATTCTGAGAAGAATCGCAGTTAACCCATCCAACAAAAAGCCCAGCAATCTAATGATTGCTGGGCTTTCAAAATACTGAAGTTAAAAAATTAAAATTAATAGATCTAAGCTCTCAAAAAAATATACGATGAAGGAGCTCAGCCCTTTTCGGGCTGAGGGACATGGCAGCAAAGCTGCCCGGCACTTAGTGCCGCCCCTCGGAGGCCCATGAGCTTCAGCTCATGGAATAGCCGTGAGAGAAATAAAACTTCTAACCCGCAGGGTTAGAAGGCAAAGCAACAAATCCAAATTCACCGCGGCCACGCGCGATAAAGAAGATGATGTTCTTCTTATTAGCTTTTTTCAAAGCTTCAACTTTTTTAACAACCATATCAGCCGTAGTCACTTGCTCTTGCATCACTTCAACAATCACATGACCAGGGCGTAAACCCTTCTCGGCTGCACGGCTACCTGGGTTCACTTTCGTAATAACAACACCTTTGGTCTTAGCATCCAAACTATAACGGCGGCGCAAATCAGGCGTGATGTTTGAAAGTGTCATGCCAAGAACAGAACTTGTCTTTGGCACTCCTGGTTTAACACGGCCCGCTAGTTCAGGGTTGTTTTTCTCAGCAGCCTCAAGGCGTGCAATCTTCACCTGAACCTGAACCTCTTTCCCCTTACGGAAGAGCTTTACATCAACGGTTTTTTCAACAGGAGTAAGCGCAACGATTTTAGGCAATTCACGAGAAGATTTTACATAATGACCATCAAATTCCAGAATAACATCACTGGCAACAAACCCAGCCTTTTCTGCAGGTCCGCCTTTCGTCACGCGAGATACAAGTGCACCTTCAGCCTTAGCCATGCCAAAGCCTTCAGCAATCTCAGGTGTTACTTTTTGAATAAGCACACCAAGCCAACCACGTCTGGTCTCACCATATTTTTTAAGCTGGTCAACAACATTTACAACTGTGTCAGACGGCACAGAAAAACCAATACCAATCGATCCACCAGAAGGTGAAATGATTGCGGTATTCACACCGATAACTTCACCCTTCATATTGAAAAGTGGACCACCAGAGTTGCCCTTATTAATCGCAGCGTCTGTCTGAATAAATTCATCATAAGGACCTGAGTTAATGTCGCGATCTTTCGCAGAGACAATACCAACTGTCACAGTACCACCCAAGCCAAATGGATTACCAATCGCCATTACCCAGTCACCAACACGCGCCTCTGATGATTTACCAAAAGGAACAGCAGAAAGAGGTTTTTTCGGCGTGACTTTAAGAAGAGCCAAATCGGTTTTGGCATCAACACCAATTACTTTATCGACTTTTAACTTCGATCCATCGACAAAATTCACAAAGATCTCGTCAGCACCCTTAATCACATGGTTGTTCGTGACAATCAAACCAGCTGTATCAATAACAAAACCGGACCCAAGTGAGCTCACACGTTGTGCTCTATTATTTCTTTTATTTTCGTCAAAGAAATCTTTAAAGAACTTTTCAAATGGCAAGCCCTTAGGCAGTTGCGGCGGGCGCTGAGGATTACCTCTTTGATTAAAGGGCGATTTGACCTTCTGTGAAGTCGATATATTCACCACAGCATTTTGCAAACGATCTGCCAGATCAGCCAATGTGCGATCTTGGGTTTCTTTTGCATTAGCTGCACTCATCATAATGAGGGAAAGAACAAAAACTGTAACACTTAACAACAGAAACGCATCTCTTACGAATTTGGAAAAATGAGCCTCTTTCGTTTTCGCAAGTGCGACTGCTTTATTTTTATTTGAACCACGCATAAGAGAAGCCCTTTTTTCTTGTACTATTAAGTCTGAACGATTGCGAACCATCGCATCTCTCCCTAATCGGTCACTTAAACTAAAAACCAACCTATAAACTAGCACCTAAAACCAAAATTTCAAAATGTTTGAAACAAGTTATAAGCCTGATTTAAAGTCCTTTTACCAACTTTCAAAATGAATAAATATTCAATGCAGATAAACACACCCACCATATATAAGGCTTTAAAACAAAGATACCAGATATGGCACGCGTTTAATTAAAGCTACACTCTAATGATAGTGAGGGTTTTTTAAGGCAAAACAGGTGATTACACATGTAAAACTCACAAAGATTTTACATCCTGGCTTGCTGAACAAACCCAATAATCACAACACCAAGTGCAAGAGAGCCCACACCGCAAAGCCGCAAAGTCTGCTCATTCATCTGCTGCATATGGAGTAAAACTTTACTGATTTGGTGAGGGAAAAGGCCCCATATAAGCCCTTCAATCACAAAGGCAAAGCCAATTCCCATCACAAAATCAAGCATATAAGCTCCAAAGAATAGTCAGCAATAATTACTCACCACTCGGTTTGTTAAAAAATCTAAAAAATTCAGATTTAGGTGTAATCACGAGACGTGTATCACCAGAAGCCAAGCCTTTTTCATAAGCCTGCATAGAGCGATAAAACGCAAAGAATTTAGGGTCACGATTAAAAGCTTCAGCAAAAACACCGTTGCGCTCAGCATCACCTTCACCGCGTATAATCTCAGACTTGCGAGTAGCTTCAGCTTTAAGCTCAATCACAGTCCGGTCAGCTTCCGCGCGAATTTTAATCGACTCTTCCTCACCTTCCGCGCGATAAGTCGCCGCTTCCTGCTGGCGCTCACGTTTCATGCGAGTATAAACATTTTCTTCCAACTGCTTAGGTAGATCAGCCCGCTTCAAGCGCACATCAACCACATCAACACCAAAAGGCTTAACCTGTTCTTTCACAACCTTTGTCACAGCATCCATCAACTCTTGACGTTTATCACGCACAATATCATCAAGGCTAGCGCCAGAAAGAATTTGACGGAAAGACGCGTTTACAAAGTCAAACAAGCGGCTATCAAACTGCCGGCGAGAGCCAATATTTTGATAAAACTTCAAAGGCTCAGTAATTTTATACCTGGCAAACGCATCAATAACGATCCGTTTTTTACCCGCAATGATGATCTCACGAGACGGCAAATCAACTTCCAAAAGCTTTTTGTCAAAATATACAACATTTTGAACAAACGGAATTTTGAAATGCAATCCAGGTTCATCAATAACTTTCTGTACTGAGCCAAGTTGCAACACCATTGCTCTCTGTGTTTGATGAACAGTAAAAAGTGAAAAATAGGCAAGAACCGCAGCGGCGATGCCAAGAACAATTAAAAAACTAAAAAATGCACGCATCAGATCTCTCCCTATCTTGTAGCCGGTTTCTTATTTAATTCATTCAATGGTAGATAGGGGACAACACCGCCATCCTTACCATCATTATCCAAAATGATTTTGTCAGTGCCAGAGAAAACCCGCTCCATCATTTCAATATAAAGCCGCTCTCTTGTGACTTCAGGCGCCTTTACATATTCTGAATAAATCGATTTAAACCGAGCAGCTTCACCTTTCGCCTCGGCAACAACACGGGATTTATAAGCTTCTGCTTTTTGAGTGATACGTGCCGCAGCACCACGCGCCTCAGGGACGACCTTATTAATGTATGCTCGCGCTTCCTGAATAAGGCGCTCTTTATCTTGTTTCGCCGCTTCCACATCATTGACCGCTTGAATAACCTCATTAGGCACGTCAGGCTTACCAATCACAACAGCACGCACATTGATACCAGAATCATACTCATCCAAAGTCTTCTGCATTGAAGACTGAACCTGATCTTGGTTCTGGGCTACATTTTCGTTTAAAACTTCATTGAGTGTTTTCTGCCCAACCACTTCACGCATTGCGCTTTCAGCAACTTCTCTAACGGTTTCAACAGGACGCTCTACGTTAAAAAGAAACTTTTTCGCGTCTTTAATATTCCATTGAATTTTAAATTGAACATCAACAATATTATTATCACCAGTGAGCATCATGCTCGCATTACGATCTGAAGAAGAATTATTCCCAAAATTACGGCTGGAAAAATCTTGCCCGCCGCCAATATTAATATTTTGGGCGACTTGAGGTCTGATCAAATAAACCTGCTCAACCGGGTTAGGAAAACGCAGGTGCAAGCCTTCAGTTAGTGTTCGGTTATATTTACCGAATTGAGTAACAATCCCAACTTGGTCAGGATTAACTTTGACTGTAAAAGCAAGCCATCCAATAATAGCCGCTAAACCAGCGATAAAGAGAAAGAAGATCGGTCCACTTGGCCCACCAGATTTGCTATCACTGCCACCAGGCATGGCACGTTTCAACCGATCTTGGCTCTTTTTAAAAAGCTCTTCAATATCAGGTTGCTGATTTCCGCCACCTCTATTTCGCGGCCCCCATGGTCCATCTCCACCACCATTTCGACCACCATTATTGCCGTTTTGACCACTCCAAGGCATGCTTATTTCCTACGATGTTATTGACTAAATTTTTTTTAAGATCCAGAACCTCTTAATCGGGAACACCCAATAAGAAGTCATAAATTAATAAAACCTACGATTGAGCCCAATCAAAGTGAGCCAATCTCAGCTTATGTTATAATTTTCCATATGCTCTAATTTAGGATTAAAGATAAGATTTTAAACCCCAAAAGAGAAGATTTATGAGGAGAAAAGACATAAAATTTTATCAAAAGGCCTCAATTTTTACTCTTATTGTTATAAATGGGCAGAATGACAATTGCAATCCAGCTCCTTAAGAGAAGCTAGCCCATTAAAAAAAGTGAAGCAAAATAACCGGGTTCACTTCCAAATGCGGCCAACATAGCAATAAAAAGAGGCTCTAATCAGGTGTATAACCAATTCTAAAGCCCCCCCAATGACGGCCATTCACATTAATAGGCGAGCTAATATCCTTCATGGGAACAAAAACCCCACCTCCCATATCACGCTGATAGGTTTGTAAATATAAGGGTTCTTGATTAGCACTCGCCCGTGTTCCTGTTAAATCATTAAAATAGCGGTGATTTCTAGAGTTCGCCATATTCCATACTGGATCATCACCTTGAGGTTGAGAGACTTTCTTAATGTTCGTTGGGATATAGGCTGTATCATCGATTGCAGCACACCAAGCGATACGATCATCGCTAGCAACAATATCCTCAATCATTGGGGAAAGTCTCTGATCACACAAATCAGTAAATTTCGCAATAAATTGCTCTGGATCTGTGCCTGGTACTAGCTCATGGTTACGATCAAACAAATCTTCTTCAGTAATCTCACCAGCTTGAATAGCCTCTTCAAAAATTTTCATAACTTCGTCAGCTGCATCAGTTGCTTTATGAATAATGGCAGCTTCTTCCTTATTGCTCCCACTCATCACAGAAAGTAAAACAAGCTTATCACTCTCATCAGCAACATGGCGCATAGTGTCTGACACTTCACTCAACTGTTCACTCGAATTTTTTAAATTCCCCGCCAAATGATCTGAATGCTCAGCAAATTCATGACAAGTTGAATTAACCGTAGACATTTGCTCATCAATAACACCTGTCGTTTCGTCAATGCTCTTCATAGCCCCAGAAACCGTATTCAAAATTTCATTAAAAGACCCTGAACAATCCTGCACTCTTTGAGCTGTTTTTGAAGTCTTTTCACTTGTAACATTTAAAAGTTCAAAACCATTTTTAATATCACCAAGTGTTTCTTCAATTTGCATTGTGGCCTCAGAAGTCGACGCCGCAAGCGCCTTCACTTCATTTGCAACAACACTAAAACCTTTCCCCGCCTCTCCAGCTCGGGCCGCTTCAATCGTGGCATTTAACGCTAATAAATTCGTTTGCTTCGCAATCCCATTAATAACGCTTGTAATATTTCCAACATTTTCTAGAGACGTTTTTAACTCTATTAATCGCGTCTCGCTTTCTTGTACCGCCTGAATTAAATTCGAAATCTCTTCATTGGTTGAAATAACTGTATCCTGAGAAGACTGTATCTCTTCATTCGCATCTCTGGTGACCGTTTTAGCTTCGGATAAATTCTGAGAAATCTCCGTCGTTGTAATCCGAAGATCAGAAATACGCTCAGCAAAATCAGCGAAATGTTCAACATCTCGCTTTGCGGTTTCAGATATAGCTTTCACCACATCAGCTGATACGGCAACATCAAGACCAACCCGGCTTAAATTCTCACCAATTTCATTTAAACTTTCAAAAGCCGTATCTGGTGTCTCCACTGACTGTACACAGTCCTCCTCAACATGCTGAGCTTTCTTTTCAGCACCATCTAAATAACCTGACATAATCCCCTCCTAAAGTTGAAGCATTAAAGAGGTTAAACCCAAACCTTTAACCATCCGTGACCCCCAATTTACGAGCATTTCTCCCTTTATAGTCACTATGAAATTTGACGATAAGATAGACACATAAGTCTTTTTATTTATCATTAAAATTCAATAACTTAACAAAAAAGAGGCGTTTATAAAAACGCCTCTTTATCTAAATCTATATTTTAATCATCTGTCTCTATTTACTCATAGCATATTCAGATGACTGATGAGCTGGATCCTAAGGTTTATAGCCCACTCTAAATCCACCCCAATGTCTTCCTTGCACCATAATCGGAGCAGAGCAATCCTTCATCACAACATAATTCCCGCCGCCCATATCGCGTAGGTAAGTTTGCAATAAAACATCCTTGGTATTTGCACCGCAACGAGCGCCAGTTTTATCATCAAAAATCCGACGATTTCTGCAATTTGCTGCATTCCAAACAGGGTCATCCCCTTGAGGCTGAGAGAACTTCTTATTATGAGTTGGCAAATACGCCTTATCATCCACAGCTGCGCAAAAGACAATGTGCTCATCCTTTTGAACAAATTGCTCTTGAATTGCAGGCAAAACTTCATCGGTAAATTCAGTAAATTTAGTCATATACTGCACAGGATTTGAGCCTGGAATTTCCTGATAATTGCGATCAAACAAATCAGCCACTTGCATACGTCCAGATTGAACAGCATCTTCAAAAATTTTACTAATTTGAGCGGCCGCCTCTTTTGTTGCATTAATAATCGCCGTATCAGAAATCGCAGCATCATGTGAAGCAGCAATCACAACAAGCTCATCACCTGCATCACAAACTTGGCTCATTTTCTTTGAAACAGTGTGAAGCGCATCATTCGCCTGATCAACATTCGCTGAAACCACATCAGCTGATGTGATAATTCCATTACAAATATCAATAACATTCGACATCCGCATAGAAATCTGATCTGTCGCCTCATCAACTTCAGATAAAGATTGTGACGAACCATTTAATAATTCAGTAAACATTGAGGCTTGTTTTTCAACTTCAACAGCCGTAGTTGTTGCATCATCACTTTGATGACTGAGTTGAGAAAAACCCTCTTTAATTTTTTCCAGAGTTTCTTCAATTTCAGCTGTTGCCTGAGATGTTGAACCAGCCAGAGCCTTCACTTCGCTTGCAACAACACTAAATCCCTTACCAGCTTCACCAGCACGAGCTGCCTCAATAGTAGCGTTCAAAGCAAGTAAATTTGTTTGTTTTGCAATCCCATTAATCACGCCAGCAATATTACCAACACTCTCAAGCGAACTGCTCATTGTTGTCATAGCAGATTGAATATTTTCAACTGATTGAATGAGGTTAGCGATCTTATCAACCGTCGTAGACACAGTATCTTGAGATGCCATCATCTCATGATTAGCACCGCGCGCAATCTCACTTGAATGTTGAATTTCTTTCGAAATTTCATCATTCACAGTACGCAGTTCACGAATTTTCTCAATGAAACTTAAAAAGACGTCTTTGTCAGAGCTTGATCTCTCTGCAATTCCATCAATAGTGCCTGAGGCCTCAGCTATATCCAAACCTAAATGGCTTACCCTTGTACTAAGTACATCAAAAGCCATTTTAATCGCTTCTGCCTTAGCAGCATCAGATTGCTCAGCCCCATTGAGCTGCCCCTCTGAACCATGCCCTAAGTCCGCATTTTCATTCAGTATTAATTGCGCACCCATACATCCACCCCTGAATTGCAATATTAAACTTTCAACTATAATGAGCCCTTCTGTTTCAGAGAAAATCTGTACAGAAGGTTAAATAATACTGACGAGTTTAAACTTAATTCGTTAACAGATGATCAACCATAAACAATTGAAAAGAGGCTAGAAATGAACTTTAGTGCTTAATAATCACAGAGATAGCAACCTTAAGTTGCGCTCTCTTTGAGAAATTGTTGGAAATGTTCAAAGACGCTTCTGATACAAGATATTTGTCACATCAGAACTATCTTTCGGCCCTGCCTTCACGAAATCCCTCTCAACCTCTTCCCAGACATCTAAGTCAAGAGAGGGAAAAGATGCGTCACCAACCGGTTGAGCATGAACTTGAGTATAATAAATTCGAGTAGCGAAAGGCAAAAATGCTGAATAAATTTGAGCACCTCCAATAATCATAATCTCAGAGCAACTTGATTTTTCAGCTTCTCTCTTACCGATTTCCAAAGCACGAGGGACATCTTGAACAACAAAAATCCCATCATGAGAAAAATCTTTGTTACGTGAGAGTATAATATTCGCACGCCCGTCTAAAGGTTTTCCAATCGAGTTAAAAGTATTCCGCCCCATTATAATGGGCTTCCCCATCGTTATTTGACGAAACCGTTTCAAATCAGAAGAAAGACGCCATGGAAGTTCATTATCATTGCCAATAATGCCATTTTCAGCAACAGCAACTACAAAAGAAACATCCATAATCTTCCCCTTTAGATCAGCCTAAACAGCAATCGGTGCCTTAATGCTAGGCTCAGCCTCATAACCAACCAGCTCAAAATCTTCATATTTAAAAGCAAAAAGATCTGTAACCTCTGGATTTAATTTCATTAGAGGTAAAGCCTTAGGTGTACGGCTAAGCTGCAATTCTGTTTGCTCTAAATGATTAAGATAAAGATGAGCATCACCCAAAGTGTGCACAAAATCCCCTGGCTTTAAGCCGGTGACCTGAGCAAGCATCATGGTCAACAAAGCATAAGACGCAATATTAAAAGGAACACCAAGAAAAATATCAGCTGATCGTTGATAAAGCTGACATGATAATTTCCCATCAGCCACATAAAACTGAAACAAACAATGACAAGGCGGTAAAGCCATATTATCAACTTCAGCTGGGTTCCAGGCACTCACTATATGACGCCGTGAATTTGGATTAGTCTTTAAAGAAGTGACCAATTGTTCAATTTGATCAATGGTTCTATTCGGGTCATCTGCTGTTGGCGCTGGCCAAGATCGCCATTGCGAGCCATAAACGGGGCCTAAATCACCATTTTCATCGGCCCATTCATCCCAAATAGAGACGCCGTTTTCTTTCAAATAACCAATATTGGTCTCACCTTTTAAAAACCACAGCAATTCATGGATAATCGAACGTAAATGTAGTTTTTTCGTTGTCAGCACAGGAAAGCCTTCAGAAAGGTCAAACCTCATCTGATGCCCAAATACACTGCGAGTGCCTGTCTGCGTTCTATCATCGCGTGTGGTTCCCTCATTGGCAACCAAAGCAAGTAATTCCAAATATTGTTTCATGCCGTCAGTTTTGACTGAAATTATCCATCAGGTCTAGGCTTTTTCCCCCAAATCCCCAAGCTTACTGACAACAAAGAGGTAAATTTAATTAGGTCACTAAATGCCTGAATTGAGAAAAACTGTCAGTTTTCCATAAAAATTCAACCATTCAGTTACCCTTTTGAGAAACAACCCCTTTTTTTTGGCAAAGAGGTGCATTATATTGAGTCTGCGGGAGAATTTCCGCTATGGCGATAAACTGTCATCGTAATAAACCATTCGGACCCGGGGGCGGTACCCGGCGCCTCCACCAAAAGCATGCTAAGCAGCAGCGAGTAATGAATGCCAAAATGGATAAAGTTAAAGCTAACGACAAATATGACTTAAGCTTTAGTGAAAACTTACCAAAACTTTATGGCACGACACATAATCATTACTAACAAGCTAGCTTGTTTTTGATGGGGGCGAAATAGGATCGACGAGGGTGTAAAGGATGGTCTTTCGCTCGGCATGGTACCACCGGTATCGGACCATTACATTAGTTGCAAATGACAACTATGCTCCAGTTGCTCAAGCTGCTTAGTAAGCGGTGATGTGCACTGAAATAAAACTCCTAGTCAATTAAGCCTGACTAGGCGCGGTTTGGAGAGCACCGGGCAACAGAAGCTCTCCATTCGTATGAGTAATAAACATCTATCCTATAAGCCTTTTTTCTGCTTAAATATATAAATAATCAGTAAGCAGCAAATTGGATCACAAACTTAATCGGTAGATTTTTTAAGTTTGAAAAATACAAACAGAAAGAGGCCATACTGGTCATGAACGGTCAATCAATCAACTATGAACATCTAGCAAAAGAAGCGCTTCGTTCTGTTGTCCATTCTGTTTTAAAACAAGTTAAAGAAGAAGGTCTCCCCGGAGAACATCACTTCTACATCTCTTTTCACACAACAGCACCAGGTGTGAAAATCTCTAATCGCATCAAAGCACAATACCCAAAAGAAATGACAATTGTGCTCCAACACCAATATTGGGACTTGAAGGTTGAAGACGACTATTTCGAGGTACGTCTCTCTTTTTCAAATATCCCGGAGCTATTGGTCATACCTTATAGCGCTGTTAAAGTGTTTTTTGACCCATCAGTTCCCTATGGTCTCCAGTTTGATCAAACTCAAAGACCAGAAGCTGTTGAAGATAAAACCAGCTTCTTAGAAGACCATTGGCAAATGCAATCTGACAATGTTGAAAGTCCATTTGGCAAAGCCACTATGGAGGATATAAGCCAATTTAGCTCCAACACAGATGAAACCACTCAAGTAGCTGAAGCTGAGCTAAACATTGAAGAGGAGATTGCAAATTTCCCACAAGAGGATGCTCCTGCAGACCAGCCAGAAGCCGAAGATCAATTTGAAGAAACCGAAGAAGCAGACAGTGCTGAAATTGTCTCGCTAGATGCCTTCCGTAAAAACAAATAATTGATCTTAAATAGATCGCTTGCCTTTACAGAAAATCTATTAAACTCTTTCATGAATAAAAGTCATTAAACCAATCAAATATCTAATTTCTTACCTCTTCAATGTAGATATTTTTAAAAAATAAAATTTTTCTCCAAATCCCTATAGCTTTTCTGTTCATTTCCGATTATGCAATAAGGGAATTTCCAACAGAATGTTCAAACAGATCGCCCCTATCAAAGGGGAGACTGTAAATCTGTAAAAGCGCCCATGCAGATTTTTTTTCATCCTATTGCCCTAAAGGCTCAGCTTGAAGAGGCATTCTGTTCTTCAAAGGAAATAGACCTTAAGACAACAAAGAATTAAGTCCTCTAAAAAGGAGTATTACAATGTCAACTCGCTCAGAAACAGATAGCTTTGGTGCACTCGACGTCCCAAATGATAAATATTGGGGAGCCCAAACACAGCGCTCACTAGGTAACTTTAAAATTGGCATTGAAACCATGCCAAAAGCACTGATCAGAGCCCTCGGCATTGTTAAAAAATCAGCAGCCCTAAGTAATAAAGACTTGAGTAACCTTGAAGCAGACTTAGCTGACGCAATTGCAAAAGCAGCTGATGACGTGATTGACGGCAAATTAAACGATCACTTCCCTCTTGTTGTTTGGCAAACAGGTTCAGGCACCCAGTCAAACATGAACGCCAATGAAGTGATCTCCAATAGAGCGATTGAAATTTTAGGCGGCGAAATTGGTAGCAAATCCCCAGTTCACCCAAACGATCATGTGAACCGCTCACAAAGCTCAAATGATACCTTCCCAACAGCTATGCACATAGCTGCTGTAGAAGAAATTCACAAATCACTGATCCCAGCGCTCAAGCATCTGCACAAGGCTCTCGATGAAAAAGCCAACAGCTGGAACGACATCATCAAAATCGGCCGCACCCACTGCCAAGACGCCACTCCGCTAACACTTGGCCAGGAGTTCTCAGGTTACGCGGCTCAAATCGCCAATGGCATCACCCGTGTTGAACTTGCTCTTCCTCGCATGTATGCCTTAGCTCAAGGCGGCACAGCCGTTGGTACGGGCTTGAATGCAAAACCAGACTTTGCAGAAAAATTCGCAGGCCATGTCGCAAATATCACTGGCCTAGATTTCATCACAGCGCCAAATAAATTTGAAGCCCTCGCCGCTCATGATGCTTTTGTTGAAATGTCAGGTGCGCTGAACACTATCGCAGTGAGCCTCTTTAAGATCGCTAATGATATTCGCCTACTTGGCTCGGGCCCACGCTCTGGCCTTGGCGAACTTAGCCTGCCAGAAAATGAGCCAGGCTCATCCATCATGCCAGGCAAGGTAAATCCAACCCAATGTGAAGCCCTAACCATGGTAGCAAGCCAAATCATGGGTAATCACACAACAATTACATTCGCAGGCAGTCAAGGACATTTTGAACTGAATGTCTATAAACCTGTGATGGCTTACAATCTTCTACAATCAATTCAGCTCATCAGTGATGCCTCAATTTCATTCACTGATAATTGCGTGGTTGGTATCAAACCAAATACAGAGCAAATCAAACAACTAATGAACCGCTCTCTTATGCTCGTCACTGCACTTGCACCTAAAATTGGTTATGACAACGCCACAACAATAGCCAAAACAGCTCATAAAAATGGAACAACACTCAAAGAAGAAGCTCTAAATTTAGGCTTTGTCACATCAGAGGAATTTGATGCCATCGTTCGCCCAGAAGATATGATTGGTCCCAAATAAGAATAAACCTGGCGCAAATTCAAAAAGCTAAGGGAAAGTTTTTCGGCTTTCCCTTGCAATCTTTCGCGCAGAAAACACTTTAACCTTCAACCCATGATCCCCGGAGTAACCCAAAAGTTTACATATGCAAGATATCCCTAAAAAACGATCTCTCACTTTAAAAGGACACCGCACCTCAATATCACTTGAAGATGCCTTTTGGTCAGCCCTCAATGATATTGCGAACAAACAAACAAAATCGATTTCAGAATTGGTTGAACTCATTGATGAAAATCGAGGCGAAGCTGGCTTGTCCAGTACAATTCGCATCTACATTCTTCAATATTATCGCAATCAAGTCGCGACAAACTAAAAAAATCCCCTAAATGGCACAGCTCAAAGTGAAGCTATTTAGGGGAGTTTTAAGCCTAGATCTGCTCTCTTTTAAACGGATTACAAAGGCGGCAATTCAGTCCGGTCCAATTCTTGATCAAGAGCTTCTTGTTCTTCCTTGATACGCTTCAATCTTTCTTCAGCCAAACGGCGCTCTTCAGCTAGCCGGCGCGCTTCCCGTTCCAGTCTGATTTTTTCCAAATTGCGCAATTCTCGCTCTTTATGTTTCAGAGTTAAATAACGCTCAAACTCATTCACATCCAACTGAGATTGCAAACCAGCAACTGATTGAAAATCACCTTTTATTTTTTTCGTCACACTGGGCACATCACCAATTGATTTTCTGGTCTGAGGTTGAATGGTCCAATTCCCAAACCAGCTCAAATCAGTGAGTTTTAACTCGGCCTCCAAACCAATACGGCCCGGCCTAATCCCAAAATCTTTCTGCCTTAACTTCACGGCCCCATCAAGCATCCTCAGCCCCAAATCCAGTGATGTAAATTTAAGAGGCTTCACTTTCTCAACAACAGAAGCAAGCTCAGTCTTAAGCCGATCCGCATCGCCCGTTTCAGATTTTAAAAACCGCTCTGCTAATTGGCCTAATAACACGGGATTGATTTGCCGCAGCGAACCATCACTAATCTTCAAAAACCCTTCACCAATTAAGTTCGATACCAATTGCTTCGGGCTCTCCCCTTCACCGCTCAGCGAGAGGTTAAATGAAAACTCACCCGAGCCAATAATCGCTTCTTCAGCTGCGCCAATTTCATCAAGCCGGGCTTTTTCTAAAGTGGCAGTACCATTTAAACTATACTTATTGCCCCGTTCCCGAAGTGTCCCTGTCGCCTTAAACAGCCCACCTAAACTTTTTCCATTAATCTCAAGGATCTCAATATAATTAGGATGAACCCGCCAACGCACTTCTGCATCAGATAAACTTAAATTTTGAGAGAGTTGTAATTCATTTGTCTTTATAGAAAAGTCTCCAAGCATCGGAACTTCACTATTTTCATTTGAAGCATCTGTTTTCTCCCCAATTTGAAACGGAACATCAGACCAAACACTTTTCAAAACAACTAAAGAAGCACCTTGCTCCTGATTGTTCAAACTCAAATTATTATCTTCAAGCATGCTGTCATGCCGTTGCAAAGTGCCAACCAATGTTTGCAAATCAAGCTTTTCTGTCGCTAATGCCAGCCTCACGGAGCCTTGACCATCTCGTTTGATAAACAAACCAGTTCCAATCATGGTGCGCTCACCAGCAGCAATTTTCAAATCACTCAATGCAAACCCACTTTGCACTTTAGAAAATTGTCCTCGCGCTCGAAACTCACCACCATCACTCGCAAACTGCTCAAAACCAAAGAGTGACAAAACATCCCGTGATTTTGGTCCACTGATTAAAACCTCACCATCAGATGCAAAACTGCTTCCTTTAAGAGAAAACTGACCATCATATGTGGCTTTCATAAACTTGTTGGTTAAATTCACCTGGCCGCGAAAGCCACTCTCAACTGTTCCACTGGCCGTAAAACTCACCTTAGCCGAACCAAAGCGATCACGACTAACTTGCCTATCAATAGAAATTGGTAAAAACTTCGAGGCAAGAAGCACCCCATTGTCACTCTCCATCCCTCCAAGAACTGTAAGCACACCAGCTTGTCTTTCGGCTCCTTCAAGCGGAATGAAAACAGAAAAAGCCGTATCACTTCCTCCAACTTGGCCATCAAATCGATAATGGGTATGCTCTTTCGAGAGCTCACGCCGCACACCAAACTGTAAGGGATAAAACCCATCCCCAACCGTTTGAGAAATTTGATCCGCCTCCTCAAACCCCGCAAAGTTAAGAAGTTGGTTAAGTGCTTTTTCATTCTGCACTTCAATAAAAAACTTATCCTCACCCAGCGCAGTAGTCTGCCCATTTTCATAAGACAATCGAAGCCCTTCTTCACTCACGCCAGCTAAACTCTCAATATAAGAACCACTTGCATCATAATGCCAAACAAGCCGAACATCTCTTTGCACACTACCCTTAAACGTCACCTTTTGCGCTGTCAGGTCTAAGACTGTTTTCAATTGAGATGGTGCGTCTTGGTTTTCACCTACTCCAACAGGCTTCTCATTTAAATCAGCCCCTCGAAGCTCAAGCTTGTTCGATTTAAAAAATTGAGAAAATTCACCTTCTAACTCATTCAGTCCAATATCCTGGCCTAATAAATCTTCAATCTTAATCGGCCCGGATCGCAAAGAAACTCGCAATTCATCTGCCTGCCCTTTTTGTGTTTTTTTCAGGAAAGAAAGTCCCCCACGAAGAGACGATTGTGCCAAGCGCGCTTGCAAGTCACTG
>CAXIBI010000004.1:0-51945 GCA_964022305.1 uncultured Hyphomicrobiales bacterium
TCCGTCGCAAATTCCGCCGCTAGGATCTAAAGAGCGAAGAGATTTGAAAACAAAAGAAAACCGGTCTCAAAAGGGACCGGTTTTTGTCATTGTTGATTTCTCCATACGAAGAAGGAGTACTGCCCTCTCTCAGGGCAGTAGGACATGGCGGAGCGCTTCGCGTAGCCCGGTGCTTAGCACCGCCCAACGGAGGGCCCGCAGCTCCGCTGCGGAATAGCCCGTGAGTTATTTAGAGATTCCCATCCAAATCCGCAATAATATCGACAGCATCTTCAATGCCAACTGAGAGCCGAACCACATCATCACCAGCGCCTGCCGCTGCACGATCTGCATCAGCCAGTTGGCGGTGTGTGGTGGATGCTGGGTGAATAATCAAGCTACGTGTGTCCCCAACATTGGCCAAGTGACTAAAAAGCTTCACCGAGTTCACCAAATTCACACCCGCTTCATAGCCACCTTTAAGCCCAAAAGTAAAAACGGAGCCAGCACCACGAGGGCAGTAGGTTTTAGCTCGCTCATGATAAGCATTGTCGGGCAGGCCAGCATAATTCACCCAAGCGACTTTTTCATGGTTCGAGAGAAAACGAGCAACTTCAAGCGCGTTTGCGCAATGTTGCTTCATGCGAAGGGGGAGCGTTTCCAAACCTGTTGCGATCATGAATGAGTTAAAGGGAGAAATACAAGGCCCAAGATCACGAAGACCAAGTACACGGCAAGCAAGTGCAAATGCCATAGGGCCAAAGGCTTCCCCCAGCACCATGCCATGATAGCTCTCACAAGGTTTGGAGAGAGTTTCATATTTGCCAGATCCCATCCAGTCAAACGTGCCGCAATCAACAATGATGCCGCCAATGGAATTGCCATGCCCTCCTAAAAACTTTGTCATAGAGTGAACGATAATATCCGCGCCATGCTCTTTTGGTTGGCAAAGGTAAGGGGTGGCTAGTGTATTATCGACAATGAGTGGAACACCGGCGGCTTTTGCAACTTCAGAAATTGCTTTTAAGTCGGTGATAATTCCGCCTGGGTTTGCGATAGATTCAACAAAAATGGCCTTGGTTTTATCTGTAACTTGAGCCTGAAAACTTGCCGGGTCATCAATGTCAGCAAATTTAGCTGTCCAGCCAAATTTCTTAAAACTGTGACCAAATTGATTGAGCGAGCCTCCATAAAGCTGCTTTGCCGCAATGAACTCATCACCTGTTTCCATAAGAGTGTGAAGAGCCAGAAGCTGAGCACTGTGTCCAGAAGCAGTGGCCAAAGCAGCCGTTCCCCCTTCAAGAGCGGCAACACGTTCTTCTAAAACCCCTTGGGTGGGGTTCATGATGCGGGTGTAAATATTACCAAACGCTTCAAGGTTAAAGAGAGAAGCGGCGTGATCCACATCATTAAAGGCATAAGAGGCCGTTTGATAAATCGGGGTTGCGCGCGCTCCTGTGGTTGGGTCAGGGGCGGCACCTGCGTGAACTGCAAGGGTTGAAAATTGTTGTTTTGGTTCGTCTGACATGAAGGTCCCTCCCGATAGAATTTTTTAAGCATTGCAACAATCTATGGTGCTTAAGGCAAGCCTTTAATGGCCAAAGGAAGAGAAAAACTAATCATTCCACTCATCTTTCGGTCTGTTGAAAGGAATACATCCTAATATTATATATCATTTTTGCGCAGCGGTATTATTTTACCACATAGCTAAGTTATTGTAATATATGGTGTAATATTATTTTGTTGACACGAAGTTGAGCTTTGTCTAAAAAGCGCTATCGAATTTTGGCGCTGGGGTTTCTCAAGCGCGTTAGAAATTTTAAATCAGCTAAATTATTGAATAAATAAGCCTGCTTAAGCGGGGTGGATTTATTTTTAGCATACTTTAAGTTTTGGCACTGTTTTTATGGTGCAAAAAGGAAGAAACAATGAAAACCTTTACGGCAAAACCCTCAAATATTGAGAAAAAATGGGTTTTGATTGATGCAGAAGGCCTCGTTCTTGGCCGTTTGGCGTCTATCATTGCCTATCGTTTGCGCGGTAAGCACTTAGCGACTTTCACACCAAATATGGATTGCGGTGACAATATTGTTGTTATCAACGCTGACAAAGTTGTTCTAACAGGCAAAAAGCGTGAAAATAAAACATATTATTGGCACACAGGTCACCCAGGTGGCATCAAGTCTCGTAAAGCTCATCAAATTTTAGATGGTCGCTTCCCTGAGCGCGTGTTGCAAAAGGCTGTTGAGCGTATGATGCCAGGTGGTCCTTTGACACGTAAGCAATTGACAAATCTACGCATCTTCACTGGCGGTGAGCACACTCACGAAGCACAAGATCCTCAACCATTGGATGTTGGCGCCATGAATGATAAAAACAATCGGAAGGGCTAATCTAGATGGCTGAAGAAATTAAATCACTAGAAGAGCTGGGCGGAAACAGCGAAGAAACAGTTAGCACAGATGCTCCTGTTTATGTTCAAAAGCTAGATGCTCAAGGCCGTGCATACGCAACGGGTAAGAGAAAAGACGCTGTAGCTCGTGTTTGGGTTAAGCCAGGTAGCGGTAAAATCATCATCAATAAAAAGATTGATACTGAATATTTCGCACGCCCTGTATTGCAAATGATCATCCGTCAGCCTTTGAAAGCTGCTGATCGCGAAACTCAGTTTGACATTGTGGCAACTGTTCACGGTGGTGGTCTTTCAGGCCAAGCTGGTGCGATCCGTCACGGTATTTCAAAAGCGTTGACAAATTACGAGCCAGATCTACGTCCGGTTCTGAAAAAAGGTGGCTTCCTTACTCGTGATAGCCGCGTTGTTGAACGTAAGAAATACGGTAGAGCAAAAGCCCGTCGTAGCTTCCAGTTCTCGAAACGTTAAGTTTTTTCGAAAACTTGGTTTTACAAACAAAGGGCTTTGCAATCTGCAAGGCCCTTTTTTGTTTTTAAGGGTAATAAATCAGATTTTTCAATACGAAGAAGGAGCTCAGCCCACTTCGGGCTGAAGGACATGACAGCGACAGCTGTCCGGCGCACAAGATCAGCCCGAACGGAGCGAAGCGAGTACGGATAAGCTGATCTCAAAGATGCGCCGCCCCTCGGAGGCCCGAGCGTAGCGAGGAATAGCCGTGAGAGAAAAACAACTTCCTTTTTTTATTGTCCAAATCACTCGTTCAATATAAAGAAACAAGAAAATTCATTTGCCTTTTAAAAGAGAAAAGATCATGTCAGCTCAAAAAATTCGCACAGTTATCATTGGCGCTTCTGGTTATACTGGTGGCGACTTTATGCGATTGGCTGTGCCGCATGAGCAAATTGAGCTAACCGGCCTGGTCGCCAACACCCATGCAGGCAAGCCTGTGGCAGATGTGTTCCCACATCTTCGCATGGCAAATTTGCCAGACATGGTCACATCAGATGATATCAATTGGGACGAAGTGGATGCCGCCATTTGCGGGCTACCGCACGGGACGGCGCAAGACATCATCTCGACATTGCCTTCAAGCGTTAAAGTTATTGATATGTCAGCTGATTTCCGCTTGAGGGATACAAAGACCTATAGCGAATGGTATGGCCGCTCGCACGATCACGCTGATCTATATAAAGAAGTTGCATATGGCCTGACAGAACATAACAGAGATGATGTTAAAAAGGCTCGGATCATTGCATGCCCCGGTTGTTATCCAACAGCTGTTCTGATGGCGATGTTGCCATTGGTGAAATCAGGTATCATCGAAACTGAGAACATGATTCTAAACGCCGCCTCTGGTGTCTCAGGAGCAGGGCGGGGCTTGAAGCAAAACACACTCTTTTGCGAAGCTGGTGAGGGCTTTAGCCCATACGCGATTGGCAATCATCGCCATACCCCTGAAATTGAGCAGGAAATTAACAAAGCCGCTGGATTAAGCGACCTTCAAGTGACGTTCACACCCCATCTCGTGCCAATGAGCAGAGGCGAGCTTATTACTTGTTATCTCACCTTGAAAGAAGGGCACAGCATCAAGGATGCAAGAAGCGTTATGGAAGCTGCTTATAATGATGAAGCTTTCATTCATGTAGCACCAGAGGGTATCACCCCAGGAACCCAGCATGTAAGAGGCTCAAACCATTGCTTGATTGGTCTGTTCGAGGGGAGAGTGAAAAATCAGCTGATTGTCATTTCAACCATTGATAATCTTGTGAAGGGCTCAGCTGGCCAAGCACTTCAAAACTTCAATCTCGCCTTTGGATTGGGCGAGCAGACAGGCTTAGAGCAATTGCCGCTCTTTCCTTAAAGAACACCATTGCCTTAAAGATCAGGGACAGTCATTTAGTGATTATACTTTAAAAAGTTTGTATCCAAGGCCAAGAAAGTGCTCTGTATGAAGCAAGAAGTGAAGATATAAAACTCCAAGAGTATTCTTTTTGTTCTATACGAAATGTGAAATTGTGCTAAAACAGACTCAGTAAAACACAATTATTATTGCAGAGAGGCACTTTCTTCTTTGGTGAATTTAAAGAATCAAATAATAGCCATATTTAGTGAACATTGTTGCAATCAATAAAGATAACGTGTGCGTAACTAAACTTAAGCTAAGACAACACTCATGAAACTCAGTGTCTCAAGAAACGAAATTAAAAAATTAGCCCTTTCTTTGGCGCTGGTTCCGAGCTTTTTTGCCCTTCTCGCATTAGGAGGCTGCTCAACCACAACTTTGCCTTGGCCAGATATGTCGATCTCTAGGGATGACGCCGATGGCGCCTTAACAGCTCATGAGCAAAATCTACTCTCAGAATTGCTAGACGCACAAAAAGAAACACATCGTCAAGATGCCGTAAAAGAGATTGAAAGACGCTAAACCGACTTTCTGTCATAAACAATCGGCAAAACAATCATTAAAACCCAAAAAAAAGATTGACCAAAGCTCTTAGGAAGGCGAAATTCAGCTAATAGCGTTGCTCTCAAAAGTGGATACCGGTTTTGAGAAAAAAGAAACGCTAAAATAAGCTAAGAGTGAATTACTGACGATTATGTTTTCTATTTTTCATAAAATTAGATAATGTCTCAAAATTCAGATGAGCAAATTTAAATCTGCTGAATTTTCATTTGTAGTCTTTATTTTGCTCATAAATTTCAACCCATAAAATCAATGAGGAATTCTCGTGCTCGACGATTTTCACCGTATCAAACGGCTCCCGCCCTATGTATTTGCTGAAGTTAACCGCTTAAAGCAAGACGCACGAGCGGCCGGCGCCGATATCATTGATTTCGGTATGGGCAACCCTGATGGGGCAACGCCAGAGCACATCGTTGAAAAATTAGTTGAAGCTGTAAGAGATCCTCGCAGCCACAGATATTCTGCGTCTAAAGGTATTCCAGGCTTGCGCAAGGCACAGGCCGCTTATTATGAGCGCCGCTTTGGCGTAAAACTCAACCCAGATACAGAAGTTGTCGCGACCCTTGGCTCAAAAGAAGGCTTTGCCAATATGGCTCAAGCTATCACAGCGCCAGGCGATGTGGTTTTGGTGCCAAACCCAACTTATCCAATTCACGCATTTGGCTTTATCATCTCTGGCGGCGTAATTCGTCATTTGCCAGTAGAACCAGATGAGAAATTCATGCAGGCACTCGATCGGGCCATGCATTTTTCTGTACCAAAACCGGTTGCCTTGGTTCTGAATTACCCCTCAAATCCAACAGCTAAAGTAGCAAGCCTAGATTTTTATAAAGAGGTGGTGACATATGCCAAGAAGAATGACCTCATTTTATTGTCAGATTTAGCGTACTCTGAAGTTTATTTTGACGATAACCCACCCCCCTCAATTTTAGAAATTGAAGGCGCGAAAGATGTGGCTGTTGAATTCACATCGATGTCTAAAACCTATTCAATGCCAGGCTGGCGCATGGGCTTTGCTGTCGGCAATGAACGCCTCATCGGTGCATTGGCTCGGGTCAAATCCTATTTGGATTATGGCGCGTTCACCCCTATTCAAGTAGCAGCCGCGTCTGCATTAAATGGTGATCAGTCCTGCGTTGATGACATGCGGGCTCTTTATAAAAAACGCCGTGATTGCCTGGTGGATAGTTTTGCTCGAGTGGGCTGGGAAATTCCGTCACCACCTGCCACCATGTTTGCCTGGGTTCCCCTTCCTGAAAGCTGTAAGGAGATGGGCTCATTAGAGTTTTCAAAGCTCTTGCTTGAAAAAGCTGATGTAGCCGTTGCTCCAGGCATCGGCTTTGGCGAATATGGAGACGATTTTGTTCGCATTGCACTTGTGGAAAATGAACAAAGAATTCGCCAGGCTGCCCGAAATGTAAAAAGATTTCTCGCCGAAGAACCTAAAAACATGCATAACGTAGTGCCAATCGCACGATAATACGGAATAAAATCAAATGAATGAGCCTTTAAAAATTGGGCTAGCTGGCCTTGGAACAGTAGGTTGCGGCGTTATCCGCATGCTAGATCAAAGCAATGGGGAAGATATCGCCCGCAAACTCGGCCGCCCGATAAAAGTCACAGCCGTTTGCGCGCGGGACAAAAACAAAGATCGCGGCGTTGATATCAGCAGCTTCACTTGGTTCGACACACCAGAAGAGCTAGCCAAATCTGGCGATATTGATGTGTATGTTGAGCTAACAGGCGGCACAGATGGCCCAGCCTTGGAAGCAACAAAAATTGCCCTTGCCCGTGGTCTTGATGTGGTCACAGCCAATAAAGCGATGCTGGCAATCCACAGCACAGAATTAGCCACAATGGCTGAAGAAAATAACTGTGCCCTGTTGTTTGAAGCAGCTGTTGCTGGCGGCATTCCAATTGTGAAATCAATTAAAGAGAGTTTGTCCGGCAATCGTATCAAAAGGGTGTATGGCATTTTAAACGGCACATGTAATTACATGATGACCGCCATGCAAAATGAAGGCAAACCCTTTGATGAAATTTTAAAAGCAGCTCAAGATGAAGGCTATGCTGAAGCGGACCCATCATTCGATGTTGGCGGTATTGACGCAGCCCACAAACTTGCCTTGCTGACAACACTAAGCTTTGGCACTGAGACATCCTATAATGATATCTATATTGAAGGTATTGAGAATATCACACCTGAAGATATCAAAGCAGCTGATGATTTAGGCTATCGGATTAAATTACTTGGCGTTGCCCTTCAAACAGATGAAGGAATTGAGCAGCGTGTACACCCCACACTTGTTCCAAGCGAATCTGCTATTGGCCAAGTTTCTGGTGTGACCAATTGCGTGTGTGTTGACGGCGACTATGTTGGCAAAGTCATGCAAGTGGGCCCCGGTGCTGGCGAAGGCCCAACTGCCTCAAGCGTGGTTGGAGATCTCATAGAAGTGGCACGTTTTGATAAATCATCTAAAACATCCCGCCCTGTATTTACCATGCCGGTTGATAAGCTCACCCCTTATAGAAGAGCACCCTTGCGTGCTCATGAAGGCGGCTATTATGTACGGCTAAATCTCTCTGATCGCCCTGGCACGTTCGCAGCTGTCGCAACAAGAATGGCCGAATTTGGTATCTCGCTAGAAAGCATCGTGCAACGCCGCTCAGGCAGTGATGCATCTGGCCAATCTCATGGCGGAGAGGGGGGTGCTGCCACAGTTGTGATCATCACTCACGACACGACAGAACAAGCGGTATCAGAGGCCTTAAAAGCCATAGAACAAGATGGCCATATAGTTGGTCAGCCGAATATGATCAGAATAGAACGTTTGTAATATTCTCTTTAAATTTTAGAAATAAAAATTAAGTTGTGAAAATTAGAAAGCTTGCGTTATATAGCTTAGGCTTAGGCCCCATAAATTTCATTGTTTCTGTTGCTTAGAAGCGGTTTAGATACTAAAAAAACAAGTGCAAGCGGGGCCTTTCCCCCGTTAAACTTGTTTTTTACTGTAGATGAACCGCTTCTAAGCAACCCAGAAGGGCGCGGCTCTTTTTTGTGCCTGTTTGCAAAACTCGTTTGACCATAGCTCAGGCTATGCTCTTCTCGAGTTTCACGAACAATCAACAAAAAAGGGCACGCGCAGAAATAATGAAATTTATGGGTCCTAAGCCTAACCGATAATCAATATAGAAAGACTAAAGAGTTAATAAAATGTCAGAAGCATTAAATCAAAGCTTGGTGTGGGATGTGTTGCGCGTAACGGAAGTGGCAGCAATTGAGGCAGCTAAGCTACGGGGGCGTGGTGATGAAATGGCAGCAGATAAGGCTGCTGTGGATGCCATGCGTAGTGAGTTAAATAGTCTTGATATTGATGGCCGTGTTGTAATCGGTGAAGGCGAGCGTGATGAAGCACCAATGCTTTTTATTGGTGAAGAAATCGGCACGAAAAAAGGCCCAAAAGTTGACATCGCGGTTGACCCACTTGAAGGTACAACACTTTGCGCGAAATCAATGCCAAACTCACTAGCGGTATTAGCCATGGCAGAAGGTGGAAGCTTGCTTCACGCACCAGATATCTACATGGAAAAGCTAGCAATCGGTCCAGGTTTTGAGCCAGGTCTAGTAAGCCTAGAGCAATCACCAACTGAGAATCTAAAAGCACTTGCTAATGCCAAGAAGGTATCAGTAAGCGAGCTCACAGTTTGTATCCTTGATCGCTCGCGCCATAGCAAACTTATTGAAGAGGTAAGAGAAGCTGGCGCTGCGATTAAATTAATCGGTGATGGTGATATCGCAGGTGTAATTCAAACAACTGATCCAAACGAGACAGGTATTGATGCTTATATGGGCGTTGGCGGCGCACCTGAAGGTGTGCTGGCAGCCTCTGCTCTTCGCTCTATCGGCGGGCAAATGGAAGGCCGTTTGGCGCCATTGCATGAAAGTCACTATGAGCGTGCAGCAAAAGTTGGCATCGATGATCTTTCTAAAATCTATAGCATTGACGATATGGTCAAAGGCGATGTGATCTTCGCAGCTACCGGTGTGACAACAGGTCAAATGCTTGATGGCGTGCGCCGTGATGGTGACATGATCGAAACAGAAACATTGATCATGCACGTAAGCACAGGCTCAGTGCGTTGGGTGAAAACTCAAAGACAAGTCAGTGACGAAGCTTAAGCAAAGCTGATTACTGTCGATCATTTAAGTTTTAAAGAGCACTCTTAGATACCTAAGGGTGCTCTTTACATTTCAAAGGGAAAATCCCTCTTTAAAAGTTATAAACACTCTATTTCACACGTCTATTGCTCTCTTACTCGAATAAGCTATGCTCATTAACGAGTCCTGAGAGGTAGGAACATAATATTTTTTTTGCAAGGATTATTGCAGAGAGTTTTGCTTTTTGAAGAAGGAGTGACGCCTTTTTTTGCTCTTCAGGTTGCCCACCAGCAACCGAGCTAAGGCGTCAAGACATGGCGAAGCGCCAGCGTAGCCCGGTGCTAAGCACCGCCCAGCGGAGGGCCTGCCGCTTTAGCGGCAGAATAGCCCGTGAGAATAAAGATGACCAAAGCATTGGCTGAAAAATTAGATGAGAGCGGGTTTCTTGGCATCACCCATTCAGCCAAGGGGTTAATCTGGCGTGAGCGCCTGGACGAAGCTGGGCGCAATCAAGGTTTAGCGCTATCTCAAATCGCTGGCATTCCAGAAATTTTAGGCAGAGTTCTCGCAGCCAGAGGCGCAACCATAGACACGGTCGAAAATTGGCTCAATCCGTCGTTAAAAGAATTTATGCCTGACCCCCATGTCATGCAGCATATGGAAATTGGCGCCACGCGTTTAGCTGAAGCGATTGTAAACAAACAAAAAATTGCAATCTTTGGGGACTATGATGTTGATGGCGCTGTCTCAAGTGCCTTGATGAAACTCTTTATCAGCGCCCATAACACCAATGGCGGGCCAGAACCGCAAATCTATATCCCAGACCGCATCTTTGAAGGCTATGGTCCAAACCCGGACGCTATCAACAGCCTGGTTGATAATGGGGCCGATTTAATTGTAACGGTAGACTGCGGAACGGTGAGCCATGAAGCTTTGGCAGAAGCGACTAAGCGTGAGATTGATGTTGTTGTCGTTGATCATCACTTAGCGGGCGAGACATTGCCAGATGTTACCGCTGTCATTAATCCCAACAGACAAGATGATTTATCAGATCTTGGCCACCTTTGTGCCGGTGGCGTTGTTTTTATGTTGCTCGTGGCGACCAAACGGGTGCTAACAGGGCAAAATTATTATAAAGAACAGTCTATTACACCGCCCGACCTGATGGCCTATTTGGATTTGGTCGCGTTATCCACTATCTGCGATGTTGTGCCCTTAAAAGGCTTGAATAGAGCCTTTGTTTCCAAAGGGCTGCAAGTCATGCACAAACGTCATAATGTTGGCCTCCGTGCGCTAGGTGATGCCGCAGGGCTTACAACTGCGCCAACACCCTATCATTTAGGTTTTTTGCTTGGCCCCCGTATCAATGCAGGCGGGCGCATTGGCTCATCAGAGCTTGGCGCAACGCTGTTGTCTGAGCAAGATAGTATTGAAGCAGAGCGAATAGCGGCGCTCTTAAACAAGCTCAATGATGAGCGCAAAGAAATGGAAAAACTCACCTTAGAAGAAGCGACAACGAAGGTGAGCGACATGATTGATGAAAACCCAGAGATGCCGATCATCTTCGCCGGTTCAAAAGACTGGCACAAAGGCTTAGTCGGGCTCGTTGCAAGTCGTTTAACAGAAAAATTCCGCCGTCCCTCATGTGTGCTGAGCATGGATGAGAAATCCAAAACTGCAACAGGGTCTCTGCGCTCGATCTCAAGTGTCGATATTGGCCGGGTGGTGCAAAAAGCAAATGATGATGGCGTCATTTTAAAAGGTGGTGGCCACGCTATGGCAGCCGGTTTAACCTTAGAGACGGATCGCTTGGCAGAAGTTGAAGCCTATTTCGCTAAAGAGTTGGCCAATGCCGTGACAACCGAGCGCGCCAGAATGGGGTTAGATATTGATGGCGCTCTTACTGCAAATGGCATTTCACCCAATTTTATGGATCAATTAGAGCGCGCAGGCCCCTTTGGCCAAGGCAATCCAACACCGCGCTTTGTTTTGCCAGCCCATAGGGTGAAATTTTCCAAAATCGTAGGTGAAGCCCATGTGAAATGCACATTAGAGGCAAGCGATCAGTCTCGTATTAACGCAATCGCTTTTCGGGCTGCTAATACAGAATTAGGTGAGTTGTTGCTTGACCGCGCAGGCGAACCATTGCATATAGTAGGGCAATTGCGGCGCAACAGTTGGAATGGGCGAGAAACCATTGAATTAACAATTGAAGACGCTGCAAAACCTGTTAAGTCGTTTTAAAATTTATGACTTTCAAAAAAATCGTAAAAAAATGACTTTTTTGCAAATCAAGGCTTGCAAAGATCTGAAAACTTTTTTATAGCAGTTTCTTCAGAACAATGTGCCCCCTTCGTCTAGTGGTTAGGACGCAAGATTTTCATTCTTGAAACAGGAGTTCGATTCTCCTAGGGGGTGCCACCTTCTCCTCAAATATATTAAGTGTCTTTAATTGAGTTTGATTAAAACTCATAGGGTGAGGCCGTTTGTCTTATTCTGGCAAATAGGGCAGTAAACGCTCTAAATGCTGAGGATAAAGCTTGGCAATCTCATCTCTGCCCGCAATATCCCAGTCACGATAATCAAATCCTGGGCTCACAGCCTCTCCAACCAAACCATAATCCCCTGAAATCACTTCACTGGCTTTCCAATAGCCCCCAGGAACAGTAAGTTGCCGCTCGTGCCCGTCACCTAAAATGGTCTCTTTTAACTCTCCCTCAGGGGAAACTGTGAGATAGCGTAAAAGCCCACCACCTTCATAGAAATGGATAATTGGAGATTTGTTACGATGCAAAAGTCCCCGCGGTCTCTCAGCATCCAACAAATAATGAATGGTCGTGAGAAGAGAGCGCTTAACACCGGCGCGGTCAGGGCAATCAATTTCTTCCGGCGAGCGATATGTTTCTTTAAACCAGCCACCTTCTTCATGGCGAATAAGCTCTAATTTTTGTATGATTGCCTCACTGGTCATATTGCCCGCCCTCTTTAAAGTTGATTGCTTAAAATAGAAAAATAATTTTCTTCTCCTATAGCATGAGTGCCGAAAAGAGGGGAAAAAGAAAATAAGTAATACATCAATAAATCAGTATGAAATGAGACGCTACGAACTGCTCTAATAAAGTGTAAATTAGTCGTATATCCATTGAAAACATGTGAAAATCCGATAAAGCCATAAATAATTGTGATGGGATTAATAGGGGGAGAGACAACTCTCTAACTTGACCTTACTCCCCCGATATGGCACCAACTAGATCAGGTCTCGGCAAAGATGAACACTGTGTGGGCATCTAAAGCTTCAAGCGGATGCTTTGCGACGGTTGCTAGTGGGCAACTGAAGGAGCTTTAAAAAATGAGACCGGTTTTGCAAAAATAATTTGTGCTTAAACAAAGATTTAGCGCATGTTTAAGAATAAAAAGTAAGCATGCTTGTGCTAATAACAAATAGCAAAATCAATCCAAGATTCTGGGGTTATAACTAGAGGGTTTTTAATAAATGTCTGATCAAGTCCAGCAGCTGGCGAAGCATTGTCTAAACTATAGAGAGTCAAGCTCAGCTCGGGCAACGTTTCAATTGGTCACCACTACAGCGCTTTTCATCCTCAACTGCTTAGCCATGTATCAGAGCCTCATACATGTGGGATATTGGCTTACCCTTTTACTGTCTTTGCCAGCAGCGGGTTTGGTTTTACGTTTATTTATTATCCAGCATGATTGCGGTCATGGTTCATTTTACAAGAGCAATGTATTAAATGATTGGGTTGGTCGCTGCATGTCTGTGTTCACCATTACGCCATATGCCTATTGGCGCCGCTTACATGCCTTGCACCATGCCGGTTCATCAAATTTGGATAAGCGTGGATATGGCGACATCGATACTCTCACCGTGAGTGAATATAACGCTTTGACACCAATTAAAAAATTAGGATACCGCATTTACCGCAATCCATTTTTCCTAATGCTTGTAGGTGGGCCAGTACACTTTGCTGTTTTACAGCGCCTACCCCTGTCGTTCTCCAAACCATCTTTACAAATGTGGGCCAGTGTCATGGGGCTTAATTTGTCACTTGTGCTCTTTTATGGCGCAATTATCTGGTATATCGGCTGGGCACCATTTTTAATGCTCGCCATTCCAGTTGCATTAATCGCAAGTTCAATCGGCGTTTGGTTATTCTACATTCAGCATCAGTTTGAAGACACTCACTGGGAAAAAAGCGAACATTGGGATCGCAAAACCGCAGCGCTATATGGCAGTTCTTATTACGCTTTGCCAAAGGTCTTACAATGGTTCACAGGCAATTTTGGCATCCACCATGTCCATCATCTTTGTAGTTCTATTCCAAATTACCGTTTGCAAGAATGTGTAGATGACGAACCTGAGTTAAAAAAGATCAACTATCTAACCATCCGCGAGAGCTTGAAATATGCCACGCTATCACTGTGGGATGAAGAGATGAAAAAGTTGGTTACATTCAAAGCGGCAGCAGGAGCCTAAGAAGGAATGAGTTAAGAGAGGGGCGATTAATTAAGAAAGTGTCCCTCTACGCCATTACCATTTCCCACTATTTTCCATAGAGGCCCAGGGTTCTTGTTTTTGCAAACTGCTCCCTTTTTGAAGAAGCTCAATAGAGATATTATCAGGAGAGCGAATAAAGGCCATTCGTCCGTCTCTGGGCGGGCGATTGATAGTGACGCCTAAGTCGATCAATCTTTGGCAAGTCTCATAAATATTCTCAACTTCATAAGCCAAATGCCCAAAATTACGCCCCTCATCATAAGGCTCTGGATCCCAGTTATAGGTGAGCTCAACCTGAGCACTTTCATCCCCAGGAGCAGCTAGGAAGATCAATGTAAAGCGTCCTGCTTGCGAGTCTTTACGGCGGATCTCGGTCAAACCTAATTTATTGCAATAAAAATCGAGCGATTGCTCAATATCGGTAATCCGAACCATTGTGTGTAAATAACGCATTTCAGCTCCCATAGATAAAATTTAAAATCTGATGATCTTACCCGAGATATATAAGAAAAGAGCAGATGTGATAAGTGATTCGAGAAAAATATTGAAATTTGAGATAATTTATTCAAAAAGCAGCGCAAATCAGAAAAATCAAAAAATATTAAGATTTTTTTTACCCTTATAAAAAAGGAGAAGGATTTTCATTTTTTTACTTTTAAAACAGTAGTTTCAGTCAAAAGATCATTCAAATGTCACAGCAATGGAATGTGGAGAACGTCGCAATAGCCATATTTTATGCTGGTCTCTTTCGCTGTTAATGCTATTTTCTTTGTGAGCTAGAAATGGTTTGACGAACTTCATTTTAAGGGTCAACACGCCGATCAAAATTTGGTCGATAAGTTAAGCTAAAAGTCACTAATAATCATAAGTGATTTTGAAATAACTACAAAAGTCAATTGAATACGGTAATTGATGAATAGGGCAGTGTTAAAGAAGTATCGTTAGATAATGTTGTTAAAATAGTTATTAGCGGGGGTAAGCGGTATGGCGGCGAAAATATCGCCACAGGTCACTGAAGGTGACATCACTCAGCTCGATGAAGACGGAGCTCTCGATGTCATAGAGGTAGCTGGGGCAATCAAATGGTTTGATGCATCAAAGGGTTACGGATTTATCGTACCTGACAATTCTGAAATGGAAGATGTGCTATTGCACGTAACTTGCTTAAGAGCAGGTGGCTTCCAAACAGCTTATGAAGGTGCAAGAGTTGTTGTTGAGGTGCTAGATAGACCAAAAGGCTTACAAGCTTTTCGTATCGTCAGCATGGACGAATCTACAGCGGTTCATCCATCTCAATTACCACAGAGAACGCATGTTACGGTTGTTCCTGAAAGCGACTTTGAGCGTGCAGCAGTGAAGTGGTTTAACAGAGTTCGTGGCTTTGGTTTTTTGACCAGAGGTGAGGGCACAGAAGATATCTTTGTCCATATGGAAACATTGCGTCGTTTTGGTTTTGCAGAATTAAGACCAGGACAAACAGTGATGGTTAGATATGGCTATGGTTGTAAAGGCTTAATGGCAGCAGAGTTGAAGCCAGATGGTGCTCCAACAAATCTACCTTTCTCTCATTAAATGAGAAGTAAGCTTATAGAAGCTATAGATGAATAGAATTTCGGGGTGCAAAAGCGCCCCGTTTTTTTTGGGGGAACCAAGAATAAAAAATAGACCCTGCGACAGGATGGGGACTAGAGAAAGCTAGGGAAATAGAGCTCAATTCATCTCTGATTTATCAATAAAATCATGAAATTCAAAAAATTTCATTCAAACGGTCAGAACTTGTGCGGTTTTAATAATTTTTATGAATATTTTTGCTTAATATGATGAAATAGGGCTTGCCGAACCTGCAAATTAAAGGTAATCAATGCGTCTCAGCAATTGCGGGGTATAGCTCAGCCTGGTAGAGCACTGGTTTTGGGAACCAGGGGTCGCGAGTTCGAATCTTGCTGCCCCGACCACGACTTAGATGATATCATTGAAATGAAATGATGTCTGATCGTTGTGAATATAATTGCTAAGAGAGTTCAGTGATATAAGCTGAACGATAATGAGGTATTAAAATGGTCGCACGCATTTATCGTCCAAGTAAAAATGCCATGCAGTCTGGAATGGGCGCCACAAAATCCTGGCGTTTAGAATACACACCAGAAGCTCCAAAAACTTTTGATCATGTTATGGGCTATTGCGGTTCATCAGACATGAATTCTCAAATCAAACTTACCTTTGAAAGCCAGGAAGACGCTGTAGAATACTGTAAGAAAAACGGTATTCCTTATGAAGTGTTAGACGAGCAATCAAGAAAGCATCGCCCGCGCACATATGCAGACAATTTCCGCTACGGCCGCATTGGCACTTGGACGCACTAAACTGACTTACTAAACGTGCCCCTAACAGTCTTTCAAAACTCAAAATTTCTTGTTGCGAATTAGTTAAGGGAAACGTATATATAGCGCGGATGCTTTGTGGGCATCTAAAGCGCAAGTAAAAAATTCGGAGGTTTCTTGGGCATCTAATGCGCAAATAGAAAACACGGATGTTTCTTGCCTATTGAAGTACAGAAAAGCACGGATGACACAACGGTTGCTTAGTGGCGGTTTCTTTTGGGAAACTGAAGCCGCCCTAAAGAGACCAGCTGAAGAAGCACTAAAATGCGACGGTTGCTTGTGGGCAACCTGAAGGAGCACTAAAAAGGTCCCATAGCTCAGCTGGATAGAGCAACTGCCTTCTAAGCAGTAGGTCCGAGGTTCGAATCCTCGTGGGATCGCCACTTCTTTAAGTTTAAATAATCAATGATAAAATAGAAAATGTTGCTTCCTTAGCTGAAGGGCTGCAGCTAAGGCGCTTTATTGTATAAGTCTTTTGTTCATTTGCGGAATTTCATATAGCAATTCAAATACTTAACCGCAGAAATTTTTGAGAATAAAACTTAGTAGAACCATGCCTCATATTTGTAGAGATTCAAGCATTCATTTCCCAGATCAATTTCTCTCCGTTGTTGGAGATGGTTACGCCATGTTTATTGAGTGCAGTGAGAATTTTCTCAACCGTTTCAACTTTTGCGGTTAAGACCTGTTTTTCCACTTCAACACGTCTCAAGGTCGAGATTGCAACACCTGCTTCATCAGCCAATTTTTGGTGAGTAAGACCTGCAGCTACTCTTGCAACTTTAATTTGAATTCCCTTGATGACAATCATTTTTATTTCCAATCAGTTAAACTAATTCTTAGTGTCGGTTCTAGTAAAGATTTATCTTCCCACAAATAAGAAAAATTAAAAAGCTATTAAAGCTAATATAAAACAATATAAAAATCATATATAGAATAAAACTTTTTAATATAACTTAAATTATTACATAAAAACAGTTTAGTGAAATATAAAAATCATTCAATAATATATTATTACAAATAATGGGGAATAAATAATATTAATATTCAATGCAATATAGTATATGATTTTTGATTATTTAACGTACACAAATTAGTAAGCACGATTTGTCCGACGCAGATATTTGCTTTATCTTAGAGGGGTAATAAACAGAATTAAACTATTACCAAAGAGATTATAGTTCCCTCCAATTAGTTAATGATACCGCATAAAGTTAAGGGGGGGGGGCTGAGATAAACCATCATTTTCCAGAATAAAGTAAAAAAATAACAGAAAATTCTGCAATAGAAAAAAGATAGACAAAGAATGGATTTATATTATAACTTTGATTGCAGATTAAAAATTAGACGAGTCCATAATTAGTTACTTTATATAGTCAAGTAAATAAAAAATATAATTATAAAATAGCCTTATTAAGTTTAAGGATTTCTTGTTAAGTGAATATAGTAATGATCGGTTTGAAAGGGAAAATAACAAAAAATAATAACTTTTTTTTTGTTATTTTAATAACATGCGTTATTTTTCATGATATATTTATTTTATTCTGTGGTTTGAACAATCCACTAGTCGATTTACATTCATTTAGACAAACTCAAACTGCCCTATCAGCTTATTGGATATTACATGGAGCGGGGATTTTAAATTACGAGACGCCTGTTCTTGGGGCACCCTGGTCCATACCATTTGAATTCCCTTTTTATCATTGGCATACAGTTCTGCTTGCTAAAATTGGGGTTCCATTAGATGCGGCAGGAAGATTGGTTTCATTTACATATTTTATTGCCTGTCTTGGGCCCATCTATATCATCTACAAGCGTCTTCAACTTAGCCAAACAACTTATCTGATAACGTGTATTTTATTTTTGTCTTCTCCGATTTATATTTATTGGAGCAGGACTTTTATGATTGAGACTACAGCCTTATTTTATAGTTTGCTGTGGTTAGCTCTTTTCATTGAGTCTTTTCATTCATCAAAGTGGTATCTACTTTTTGCAACGCTTTTAGCTGGAATTCTAGGCGTTCTTACAAAATCGACCACTTATCCAACGTTTGCCTTTCTAGGCGGTTTATATTTCCTGTATCAATTATACTCAAATTGGTTTCAGGATAAAAAACTAATTAATTTTTTCAGTGTGCGTTGGGTTGTTCGAGCGCTTTTATTAACAGGTCCATTTATTCCAGCCATTCTATGGGTGATACATAGTGATGAACTTAAGTTGTTAAATTCTTTTGGAGAGTATCTGACATCAGCTAGTCTTTCTAAGTGGAATTTTGGAACATTAGAGCAAAAGTTAAGTTATAAGCTTTGGTATGAGATAATTTTGAATAGAACGTTCCCAGACACACTAGGTAAAATCATTTATTTCTTAATTGGTTTCGTAGCTATGCTACTATTGTCATGCCGTATCAGAGAAAAAGTTTTTTCCTTCTATTCTAAAGCTGATAAGTTACTAATCTTGATAACACTTTTCGCTTTCTTTTTACCTTTATTGATATTCACAAATCTACATATCGTCCATAATTACTATCAAGTAGCAAATGCAATTTTTATTATCGTTAGCGTAAGTATCGTACTTGGAGCTTTAGAAGGAAAGATAAACAAAAACCATATTATTGTTTTTGTTCTCCTGGTTTCTCTTTCGCAGACGTTGTACTTCTATAAAAACTATTATTATCAAGTGAATAGAAATGACACTAATTTATTACATGTTTCTAGAACATTAAAAAAAGTCACCCCAAAAGACAGTAGTGTTTTAGTTATTGGAATAGATTGGACATCTTTTGTTTCCTATTATTCTGAAAGAAAAACTTTAACTCTTCCAAATTGGGCGCCAAAAAAATTACTGGATCAGCTGGTTGAAAATCCTCAAAAATTCTTAGGTAAACGCAGGTTAGCTGCAATAGTTCTGTGTAATTATAAATCAGCAAATCGTGTAATAAACAAAATTACCCCCATGTTAAAAGAAAAGAAAAAAGAGTTTAAACATGGTCATTGCGAGATTTATTTATAATAACATATTTGTATCTGGTTATGATTTAGGTTGGCGGGTTGGTATATTTTTATGTATCAATATACGTGCAAATATTGGTGAAAGAAATGACAAAAACATACCCCCTAGCTGTTGACCTTGATGGGACCCTTTTAAAAAACGACAGTTTGATAGAGATGTTTATTTTCAGTTTAATGAGGAGGCCATGGGAAACCCTTCTAATTTTATTAAGTCTATTAGGTGGGCGTGCTAATTTTAAAAATAAGTTAGCACAAATTAATAAACTGGATATATCGAATATCCCCTTAAGAGAAGAATTCTATGAATACCTACTTCAAGAAAAAAGCAAAGGTCGAGAGTTATTCTTAGTAACTGCAGCTGACCAATCTGTTGCTGACGATATTCATAAGAAACTTGGAATTTTTAAAGAAGCCATAGGGTCTGCAAATGGATATAATTTAAAAGGAAAGAAAAAGCTAAAATATTTGCAGTCATTATTTCCAGATGGTTTTTCTTATGCTGGCGATAGCCTATCGGATATTGCGATTTGGAGGGAAGCCAAATCAATCATTCTTGTTTCCAATAATAGAAAAATTTTAAAATCTGCTAAAAGTATGAAAGGCAATATTGAACAAACTTTTTTTCCTAAGAAAGCAAGCTTAAGAATTTGGATGAAGTCATTACGAATTCATCAATGGAGTAAAAATTTACTGATATTCCTTCCCCTGCTTTTATCGCATCAATATTCTAATTTTACACTAGTAGCAAATGTCATAGTTGCCTTTTTTTGTATGGGCTTAATTGCTTCTGGAACTTATTTAATTAATGATATAAGTGACCTTGAGGCCGATCGAAGTCATAAAACTAAAAAATTTAGACCCATAGCTTCAGGAGACATAGGAACAGGTTCGGCATTTGTAGTAGCGTTATTATCTATATTGTCGGGTCTTCTAATAGCCAGTGTAGTATCTCTACAGTTTTTAATGGTCTTGTTTATCTATCTTATATTGACCCTTACCTATTCTTTTTACTTAAAGAAGGTACCAATGTTAGACGTATTTAGTCTTGGTGTACTTTATACATTGCGTATTGTAATGGGAACTGTCGTCATTGGAGCTTTATTTTCATCTTGGCTATTAATGTTTTCAATATTTTTCTTTTTCTCATTGTCTTTAGCCAAACGCTATGTAGAAATTATAGATGCAGAGACAGCTTACAACGCTGAATACATTAAGGGGCGAGGGTATAAAGTTTCCGATGCTCCTATTATCCTGTCCTTTGGAATAGCTACAAGTACTTTATCTCTTTTAATTCTAACACTTTATGTAGCCAATGAGGCTTACCCAAAAGACATATATAATAATCCAGAATTCTTATGGGGAATTACACCTATAGTTTTACTATGGATTATGAGAATTTGGTTTTTGAGTCATAGAAGAGAAATGAAAGATGATCCTGTTGCATTTGCTTTAAGAGATGCAATTAGTTGGTGCCTTGGGTTTCTAATTTTAACTTTGTTTGTAATCGCGATATATTGATGACCAATTTACTATCTCAAAAATATACATCTTGGGGCAGAGTTAAAACAGTAGTATCTCCCACATTTTTACCAGTTTACCGAGATCAGCTTAAAAATATATTCAAAGAAAATCCGGATATTAAATGGCTCGCTACAGGTTTAAAACGATCCTACGGGGATAGCGTTCTAAACAGTGGCGGAGCTCTGGTCGATATGAAAAAGTTAGATCGTATAATCTCTTTCGATCTAGAAACTGGCATCTTAACAGCAGAAGCAGGTGCAACCATCTCTGACATTTTGAGGATGATTGTACCTAAAGGGTGGTTTTTATCAACAACCCCAGGTACGAGATATGTCACCCTTGGAGGGGCTATTGCTAATGATATACATGGAAAAAACCATCACATTGCAGGGTCAATTGGATGCTCTATTCAGGGCTTAACTTTAGTTAGGTCACAAGAAGGAGTACTAAAAATTGGTCCCAAGATGAATGAAGAATTGTTTTTTGCGACAATTGCTGGACTTGGACTAACTGGTCTTATTGAGAGTGCGAGCATTAGTTTATCTAAAATTAATAGTGCGTATCTCAATGTTAGACGCGTTCCATTTAACTCAATTCAAGAGTATTTAGAGTTGGCTATGAGCTATCATACTGAATATGAACATACAGTTGCTTGGATTGATTGTACCTCCTCATCTCGTCAAAGAGGAAGAGGTATCTTTCAATGTGCTAATTGGTGTAATGATGGCGATTTAGTTCCACATGATAATTCTACAGCGGCATCAATCCCAGTTGACTTTCCAAACATAGCGTTAAATGGATTTTCTGTGGGTGTATTTAATCAATTATATTATAGTCTTCAAAAGCAAAAAAAAGGGTTGAGGCGTGAACATTATAGTAATTTTTTCTATCCGCTTGATAGCATAAGAAACTGGAATAGAATTTACGGTTCTAGAGGTTTCTATCAGTATCAGTGTATAGTTCCCTTTGAAGATGCCAAAGTGAATATAGAAAAATTATTGGCATTAATAGCGGATGCAAATACAGGTTCATTCCTCACAGTTTTAAAAACCTTAGGCAGTAAGCATTCTTCAGGGCTACTATCATTCTCTCGTCCTGGGATTACCCTTGCTCTTGATTTTCCAAATAATGGAAAGAAGACCTTAGAGCTACTCGGAAAACTTGATGAGATAGTAAAAAGTTGTGGAGGGGCACTGTACCCTGCAAAAGATGGACGTATGTCTAAAGAGATGTTTGAGCTGAGTTTTCCAAAAAATCAGGAATTCAAAACATATATCGACCCTGCGCTTAGATCTGATTTTTGGAATAGGGTTGAAGGTGGGCTAGATTAAAGAAGTATGGAAATTTGATTATGAAGGTCATTATATTTGGAGCACTTTCTGGCATAGCAAGAGAAGTATCTAGAATTTATGCGCAAAAAAATGCTCATCTTCTTTTGGTAGGCCGAAATGAAGAAAGATTAAGGCAAGAAGCTGATGATTTATTAGTGCGTGGAGCAGAGACATGTAAGATTTGGCCATTAGATTTAGCCACCTCAGATAAACAAATAGAGTTTCCTAAGATGCTTGAAGCATTGGGTGGTAATATTGATTATATTTACATTACATATGGTTTTTTAGGTGACCAATATAAATCAGAAAAAAATATTGATTTAGCTAGAGATGTTTTAAAAGTCAATTTTCAATCAGCTGCTGAGTGGTGTTTGCTTTCAGCTAATTTAATCGAAGAGCAAAACCACGGAGCGCTTATTGTCCTGAGTTCTGTTGCTGGTGATAGAGGACGTCAATCCAATTATATATATGGTGCAGCAAAGTCAGGGCTATCTACTTTAATGCAGGGTATTTCTCATAGGTTAGCAACAAGTCAAGCAAAAGCAATTTTAATTAAACTTGGTTTCGTTGATACGCCTATGACAGCACACATAGAAAAAAAAGGTGCACTCTGGTCACAACCAGAAGAAATTGCAAAATTACTAGTAAAATCGGCTGAAAACACAAGTAAACCTATTATATATATGCCATGGTACTGGAAGTATATTTTACTTATAATACGTTCTTTGCCATCGTTTGTTTTTCACAAAACAAAATTATAAATATTCATCAGGTTATTTAGAAAGCTTGATAAGGGGGGAATTATGTCGTTAAGAAGGGTTCTGATTACTGGTGCTGCCGGGCTTGTAGGCCAAAATCTGACTCTAAAACTGAAAGAAGACCCCAATATTGAAATTATTGGAATTGATAAACACAAGGCTAATATTAAAGTTTTTCGCGACCTTCATCCTGATGTAAAAATCATAGAACAAGATCTTTCAAATGAAGGAGAATGGTTTGATGCTTTTGCCAATATAGACATTTTGGTTATCAATCATGCACAAATAGGGGCAACGACTAAAAAACCATTTATCGATAATAATATTGTTGCTACAGAAAATGTTCTAAAAGCAGCTCATCAGGCTAATATTCCTTATATTGTTCATATTAGCTCCTCTGTCGTAAATTCAATGGCAAATGATTTTTATACAGAGACGAAAAAGGAGCAAGAACGCCTTGTTCTTGAAAGCGGTATACCATCTATTGTTCTAAGGCCGACTTTAATGTTTGGTTGGTTTGATCGTAAACATTTAGGGTGGTTAAGAAATTTTATGTTAAAGGCACCCGTTTTTCCTATACCAGGAAATGGAAAGTATCTTCGCCAGCCACTGTATGTTTCTGATTTCTGTGAAATTATTTTATCTTCAATTAAAGATAAAAGGCCAGGGCAGATTTATAATATTTCAGGACATCAGGAGATAGATTATATTGACCTAATTCGTGAGGTGAAGCTTGCGGCAAATGCAAAGATTCCAATTATCAAAATTCCCTACAGTTTGTTTTGGTTCTTGCTAAAAGCCTATAGTCTTATTGATAAAAATCCACCATTTACGAGCAAACAATTAGCTGCGTTGGTAACACCAGATAAGTTTGAAGTTATAGACTGGCCGACTATATTTAATGTGCACTCCACCCAGTTAGATAAAGCATTAAACCAAACTTTTCAAAATCCGGTCTATTCAAAAGTTAGTTTGGAGTTTTAATCATGAAACGAGTTGGTGTTGTTGGCGCTGGTGCTATGGGGCTCGCAGCTGCTTATCATGCTCTTAAAGAGGGGCATGAAGTTGAAGTCTTTGAGGTTGATACTGTTCCTGGCGGTATGGCTGCTCATTTTGATTTTGGTGGTTTGAGTATTGAGCGCTTTTATCATTTTGTTTGCAAGTCAGATGAACCAACTTTTGCTTTGTTGGACGAATTGAACATAGGCAATAAGATGCTTTGGGTCGATACCAAGATGGGCTATTACATAGATGGAAAGCTGTATAGATGGGGTGATCCGTTTGCCTTGTTAAAATTTCCGCTTATGAGCTTGAGTCAAAAATTGAGATACGGGTTTGCAGCTTATCGCCAAACAAAACAAAAAAACTTCGATCACCTTGAAAATATGAATGCAAAAGACTGGATCATAAAGGATTTCGGACAAAAAACTTATGACTTAATGTGGAAACGATTACTTGAATTAAAATTTTTTGAATATACAGAGAATATTTCAGCAGCCTGGATAGCTACACGCGTAAAACGTATTGGTAATTCTCGAAAATCAATGCTTCAAGAAACTTTAGGGGTCATAGAAGGGGGCTCTCAAACTTTAATAGACGCTTTGATAAAGGCAATTCAAGACAAAGGTGGCCAAATTCATTTAGGGCAAAAAGTAACAGAAATAACGAGTAAAGATGGCAAAGTAACAGGTATTTGTGTCGGCGATAAAGAGCATTCATTTGATAGCGTTATTTCAACAGCCCCTATACCTTTGATCTCTAAAATAGTGCCTAGTTTAAGCAAAGCTGAAAAAGACGCTTACAATGCAATTAATAATATCGGCTGCGTTTGCGTAATAATGAAATTAAAACAAAAAGTCACAGAAAACTTTTGGCTTAACATCAACGATGAAAGAATTGATGTTCCTGGTATTATTGAGTTCTCTAATCTTCGGCCATTAGATAATCATATTGTCTATGTGCCCTATTACATGCCAATAACCCATCATAAATTTTCTAAGGGTGATGATTACTTTGAAACTGAAGTGCGTCAGTATCTGAAATTGATAAAGCCAGAATTAACTGACGATGATTTCATTGACATAAAAATAGGAAGACTAAAATATAGCCAACCAGTATGTGAGCCGGGGTTTGCAAAAAAAATTCCACCGATACAAACAACAATTCAAGGTCTGCAAATCGCTGATACTTGCTACTATTACCCAGAAGATCGTGGAATATCAGAAAGTGTGAGATATGGAAAAATGATGGCAGAGGCCATCAACACTCCGAATATTGTGTAAACTATAATTCTAATCTTTGTTTCAGGTATAACAAAATGAAAACGCAATTCTTACGCTTTTTAATAACAGGAGGAATAGCGGCACTAATTAATTTAGGTAGCCGTTATATAATTAATTTTTTTATATCTTTCGAGATTGCAGTTGTTTTAGCTTACTTAATAGGTATGTCGTCGGCTTATATTTTAGCCCGCATTTTTGTTTTTGATAATTCAGGTCGGTCGGTTGCTAGCGAATTTCAGCGCTTCGCCATTGTTAATCTTTTTGCATTAATATTAGTTTGGGTCGTGAGTGTTGGATTGGCTAGATTTATTTTCCCTGCAATAAATTTTAGCTGGTACGCTAATGACATAGCCCATTTAATTGGTGTTATGGTGCCGGCAATCACAAGCTATTTTGCTCATAGATTTTTTACTTTTTCAAAAAAAGTTAAATCATAAGAGACTAAGCTATATCTTGTAGAAGGTCATCTTTACAAACCAAAAGCTTTTAATACTCCCAAAGAAACTTATCCCCGCTCCAAGAGAATAGATTAGAATTCGTCTCTAAGGAGTAAAGCGTAATGAATAACACAACTCATCTAAATCTACCCTACATCTCTGCAGCCCAAGCACAAAAGCATGTGACACATAATGAAGCATTAAGAGCACTGGATGCTATCGTTCAACTCTCTGTGCTAGACCGAGACATATCAACACCGCCAACTTCACCAAATGAAGGTGATCGTTATATCGTTGCCACTGGTGCAAGCGGAGACTGGACTGGCCAGGAACATAATATTGCAGCTTTTCAAGATGGAGCTTGGGCTTTTTATTCTCCTAATACCGGATGGCTAGCATGGGTAGTAGACGAAACCCTTCTCGTCGGATGGGAGGGAGCAAGTTGGGTCGTGAGCAGTGGTGGTAGCGGCGGCAGCAGCGCGAATTTAAATCCAGCAACAGGTGGTTTAGTTGGTATTAATGCAACGGCAGATACAACTAATCGCCTTTCTGTAAACTCTCCAGCTACACTTTTCAATCATGAGGGGGATAGTCATCAAGTTAAAGTCAATAAAAACGCAAATACAGACACTGCCAGTGTTCTCTTTCAAACAGGATTTTCAGGAAGAGCTGAATTTGGCCTAACAGGTGACGATGATTTTCACATGAAAGTTAGCCCTGATGGAAGTACCTTTCACGAAGGACTGGTGATAGATAAGGATGATGGGGTAACTTCTGTTAAAGGACTTAGAAATATAGACACTGGTGTCACTCTTTCATCTGTTGTTTTCACTCCAGGAGGGGATGGTGTCGTCTCTTTTTATCGTGTTAATACAACGCACAAGGAAAACCCACGTACTCTTACTATATCTGCAGTTAGCGGTGATACGGTCACAATAACAACAGGTAATGCAGAGACTATTTTTTATAATAGTGCGATGAATGGTGTTTCTTATATTCGTATTTGGAACACATCTAAAGTACCGGCTCAATCTGCTTGGGTAAAAGCTCAACCAGCGAGTAACCAAATAACTGTGCTTGATGAAAATGATGTTTCCGGTTGGCTTAACGGTGAGACACTTCAATTAGGTGATCCTGATAGCATTGTGCCAGGACGTGTGATTGCAATTGATATTTCGCCTATGTTGCAAAATCTATTCGGTACAGTTTTTCCTCAAAAGGGTATCGTATGTAAATCTGGCTTTGCTCCTGAAAATGGATTTGCAATGGCGCTTGCGATGAGCCCAAGTGGAGAAGGGGGTTCTTTTATTAGTAGTAACAGCCCAACAGATGGATCATGGACTAGCAGTCTGCTGCTTATACCATGCTCAATAGCTTCACCGATTTCTAATTCAAATCTAATTTTTGTACGTGAACATGATTTTGGTGGCAATCTCGGAATCACATTGATTACATCTATAGCAGTGTTTGTCTAATTGATTATTATTCATTACTTTCATCCTTTGATAAATGCAGCCCTATACCAGATAATCTTTCAACTAGGTATTCCGTTTCAAAGTGAGCTTGATGCCATGATATTAACTTAGAATGCTCCCAACCTAAAATTTCTTTTTCTTGTGCAAAGGAGTTATATTGTGTATGCCAGCCAAGTTTTGTGCGTTCTTTCTCATAACGGGGCAGTCTGTCATAAAACAATTTTTTTTCAGCTTGTTCTTTTGAACGTAAAGGATAGTGTTTGGTTAGAAATTTTATTGGATAAACTTTTCTGCCATCAAATATAATGTCATGCCCCCCACTGTCTGCAATATTTATTTTTTTATCTTTTTTCTGAAATGCCTTTACTTGAAGAAAGTGACCAGGAATTGAGCCAAATTCAAAAAATGGCAGTTTATTTTCATAATTGCCTTTAATTGTCTTCTGATTTTTAGTAAAACGAAAATTGAGAAGGGTGAAATCTACCGCATTGTAGCCTAACTTGCCGACATGATGGAAAGCTTCAGCTAAAGTTATATCTTTCCAAGGAGAATACCTTAATTCATCTGCATCATGATGTATGATCCATTCCGCAGACAGACCTGTAATATAATCTTCTACATTCTTTAGCTGGTCGTACCATTCGTAATATTGAGTTGGTGCACTAGGAAAACGGTCAATAGCTTTAACTAATCCTTCTTCTTTTAATCGTGTCAGGACTTCCCAAGTTCCATCGTTAGACCAATTGTCAAAAATATGAACTTCTACCCCTTGCCTTATTAAATGGTGAATTACTTCTTCGATAATATCAATTTCATTATATGTATTAATTATCGCAGCAACAGAGGTTCTTTGCCCGTTCAATGGTCGACTTATTTCTTTACCAGAAATCGATAGAGAAGTTATCTTGGCTCTATGATAGTCTGTGTTAATGGTATGTCCCATAAACATATCATCGGAGAAACCATTCGAGGATAAAAACCTAGCTAATTCGTCGATACTCCACTCTAGGGTATGGGCAAGGTTAGATGGAGGGCCTAAATCAAGTGGTCCACGTGCTCTTATCCGATCAGGTGTTGATAATATGATAAATGAAGCTATATCTTTAAGTTGTGCTAAATCTTGAGCTAATAAATTCGGGGTTTGCAAGTGCTCAACTACGTCGGAACAAATGACAATCGCATCCTTAAATATATTATTATCAATTTCGGCAAGACCATTGTTTAAATCCGTTTTAATAAGCATTGCCTTAGGTAACACATCATTTGTTATGTGAAGAGCTTCCTTAGTATCTATGCAGACAATTTCATAATCATCTTGGAGTTTTTGGAGTTTCTCGCCAGACCCTGAGCCAATATCTATTATTCGACTTGGTTGCGATCTTTGCGCCAGGAAAGCGGCTAATTCATAAACATGAGGTTGGTAGATAAAAGCTCCAACTGTATCCAAATAATGCTGATTGTTGTCTCTTACACTATATCCATGTGGAAGGTGTAACATCCCATTTTTATCCATTTTATTCTTCTCAATTGTTTAATTAAATAATTTTAGCTTAGGCAAAATATTAAAATCTACTATGCCTGTATGTTTTATTTTATCTGGGCTAATGACTTGGAAAGAAACAGCGTCTAATAAATTGCAGAATAGTTCTTCTTTACCATTAACACGACCTCCTATACTTGTTGTGATGAAGTATATACCAGGATGTAGAATGTTAGAAAATTCTATACTAACTTTAATTTTGTCTTTTGGTTCTACAGTTTTTAAATATTCTTCGTGTAAGTATGATCCAGTGCCGCCCAGTTGAATACCGGTTTTGTTTTTAATCATCATACCTACGCCAACTTTAGAAGCAGTTATTGAGCAATCAACACAGTACTCAAGAGTGTACGACTTTCCTACAATTAGTGTATTCACTTGTCGACCAGACGGGGCAAGAATTCGAATGTTAGAGATTTTGACACCACCTATACCTGTAGTTGTCATGTTTTTTGATTTTAAATGAGGATCAAACCAGCCTTCTTCTTCTTCTTGCAAGCGTTGTTCTTTGGTTTCTTCAAGCTCAATTCCACTGCCTTTTCCATTTAGTTCTGCAGAATTGCTAATATTATCTTTTGAGACTTCTTCAGAGGTATCACTATTTTTTTCTTTAGTTTCTTCATTTGAAATATCAATTATTGCACGTATTTCCTCTGGTGTTTCGGGTAGTTTGCCGGCATATGAAGTAATCTAAGATATTGGTTGACAACGGTTTTCGGCACACCATCCAAGATCACTTCACCACGGTCCATCAAGATCGCACGGTCACAGAGTTGTACAATCGTTTGAGACCCATGAGAGACAAAAAGAATGGTCGCACCATTTTCTTTAATCTGTTCAATGCGGGCAAAACATTTCCGCTGAAACGCTTCATCACCAACAGCCAAGGCTTCATCTACGATCAATATATCGGGCTCCACATTAATAGCCACAGCAAAAGCCAAACGCACATACATTCCAGAAGAATAGCTCTTAACAGGCTGGTCAATGAAGATACCAATATCTGCAAAGCGTTCGATCTCTTCAAATCGCTCCTCAGTCTCCTTTCGACTCAAACCTAAAATAGCGGCGTTCATATAAACATTTTCTCGGCCTGTAAATTCAGGATTAAACCCAGCCCCAAGTTCAAGCAGCGCAGCAATGCGGCCATTGACTAAGACTGAACCATGGCTAGGTTGCAATGTCCCACAGATCATCTGTAATAGAGTGGATTTCCCTGAACCATTTCGACCGATAATGCCAACAGTAGCCCCACGTTCAACTTCAAATGAGACATCATTGACAGCAACAAAATCACGATAGTAAAGTTTTGGTTGTTGCCCTGCCAATCGTTGAAGTTTCGGCACTATCATTTGCTTGAGCCGATGCTCGGGCTTTTCAAACATTAAAAAATGTTTTGAGATATTTTTTACTTGAATGGCAATATCAGAGGACATCAGCAAAACCTTTCTTAGTTTTCTGAAAGAACCAATATCCGGAATAAGCGATGATTAAAGAGATAAAAAAATAAATACCAAGCGCTTGCCAATCGAGACCTTTATTAAAAATAACAACATTGCGAACTTGCTCAACCGGCAGAGCAATAGGGTTCAAAAGCACCCAAGGCTGTATCCATTCCGGCAAGCGAGAAAGTGGAAAAAAGATCGGCGATAAAAACATCATTGCTGTAACAATGGTGCCGAGAATCTGACCAATGTCCCTGAGGTAAGTGCCTAGCGAAGCTAAGAACCAAGACAGCCCTAATATGATCAGACAAAAAGGAATTAGAGGAACAGGAAGTAATAGGGCACTTAAAGGGATAGAGCCAAAAACAAAAATCATAAATAGAAAAAGCACAACGAAACTAACTGCGGCTTGAAACAAAGCCGAACCAAGCGCAACAGGCACAAGGATCTCTAAAGGAAATACGATTTTGGTTACGTAGTTCCTATTCGCTAAAATGAGCCCAGCTGCACGGGTTACAACATCCGAAAAGATTTGAAACACTATAAGCCCAGCAAAAAGAATGACCGCAAACTCAGCCATAGACGCATCAGAAGATGCCCCCTCCCACCGAGCACGGAGGACACTGCCAAACACAAGGGCATAGACAGCTAACATGAAAAGAGGGGTTAGTAGGGACCAGAATACACCAAGTATAGAGCCGCGATAACGAGAAGAGATTTCTCGCAGTGTCAATTGAACAAGTAGTCCATAAGAATACATCTTTAGGAGGGAATTTATGAGGTTAACTTTCATAATAATCATTACCTAACTCAACTTTGCAGGACAAATATTTTGCTACTTTACAAGTAGTTAGATAAAACTCATTTTCTCCCATTGTTTTTGTGTGAAAAGCTTGCCAATCATATTGGTTATGATGGCTTCACTTTTCAAGTTCTTTTATAAAGGTGAAAAAGATCTCAGTAGATTAACAAGTATTCTTTGTTTCATAGTTATTCTCTAAAAGGATTAAAATAATGTCGTTATAGTTGAACAAAACCAATATCAAGTCCAAATGAGTCAATGAGATACCATAATTCTGCGTTGGGGTTTATTCCTTTACTTCTTAGATAGTTATAGTAGCGACCACCAGTTTGATCTATTTCTTTTGTGTGTAAAGCAGCAACCGTATCAATAACTCCTGAAGTATATCCTTTATTCTTACTAACTTCAGCCATTAAAAGGTCTATGCCAAAACCACTGACAGAGTAGCAAAATAATGGTAACAAGTCTTTAATTGCATTGCCTCTAAGGCCTGGCATCATTATTTCTACACCATTGGTTTGGCGCCAAGTCGTATCAAATTTTTGGCTGAAGACAGGCCAGGTGCCAAAAGAGCCCTTAGCTAATGCAGGCTGAAAAACATCAATTTGGTTTTCTTCTGCAGTCTGGAATAATAAATCGATATCTTCATGAATGAACTGAAGGTCATCATCTATGAAAATAACACTTTCATAACCTTCAAAGGTCTCTGGATAGTTTTCCCAAACATGGGCCATACCAGTAAATTTTGTACCTGGTTGCAAAAGGATACCCTCGGCATCCACTGGCGTTTTTTCATAGCAATTGGCTAGCAAGTCCCAAGTTCGGAACTTATTTGCATCAAACCATTTGAAAAATTCTGTCCCAGGCCCTAACTGTACCCAGACTAGATTCCGGCGCTGTTGATCGCTGGATATTGAAGGAAGGGCTTTAACCAAATTACAGGAATGAGAATGTTGAAAGTTTTTCTGCTGATCGATTAACTGATAGTGATCATGATAAACGCCATGCATTGGTCCAAATTCTTTTTTGGAGGATAAATTGATAAGTTCGATTATATCTTCTGTTCCTGTAACATCCTGCAATTTTCTTAGATCAATGTATGGACTAGGATCAAAAAAGTTGTTTTCAGAATAAAAAAGGAAGTGGTGTAAGATGCTTTTAAAGTTTATCACATCTGGGTGTTGCCATTTATACCACTTTGTATTGAAAGAAGGGTGTGGATTATAATTTCTTGTTTGCCCTATTCGACAGAAATGTTTTAACGCGTCTTCGCGTGTTTGAAACTCTAATCCAGCCTGTTTTCCGTAAAAATCCGGAGGGCACAGCTCACAGCATCTGAAAAACTCATTTTGCATTGTAGTAATTTTCCATAAGAAATAAATTGTTTAATGCTGTACGATTGCTAACTAAGTTTGATTGATGTAGTGAAGTGCTTCATCACAAGCCAATTGCCCCATCCGTGCAAAGTGAAGTTCAAATATTTCTTCACAACCAAGTTCGTGTACTTGTTTCAAAATTGTAACAATTGGGTTTTCTTCTTCAGAGCCGAATGCCAAAATTCCTAAGCCGTGGGTATGTTGAAAGTTGAAACTAACGGTTTCTTCTTTTATCTCTTCCCAAAATTTGTAAACACCAAAGTCATCACGCATCACAGTTGTATCATGAAAAATCACTGTTGCATTACTTGTTAATTTAGGTTTCCAAGTTAAAAAATCATTTTTAACGGCTTCATAAGTGTGCAAGCCATCAATGTGTAGTAGGTCAATCGAATTATCTGCAAATTGAGTTGCAGCTTGATCAAAGTCTGATCGAATAAATCTCGCAAAGTCTTTATAATGTTCATTCAAAAGATGTTTGAAGTTATTGTGCACTTTTTCAGGATAAAACCCTGTTTGGTGATCCCCCTCCCATAAATCAACTGCTACAGCATCACAAGATATTCCCTGATTTCGAATTGCCTGGCATGCAGCAAAAAAACTTGCTCCTGCATAAGAACCCAACTCTACAAAACAACTTGGTTGTAGTGTCGAAACTAATGAAATCATAAAAGGTATATGCCCCCCCCAAGAAGTAGGGGTTAAATGATTAATTGGTTGATACGAAGGCTTCATAAAATTGATAAGCATTTTTTCCTCATAACATACTGTTTTATTAAGAGGGATAGTTAGATCAGATTTGGTCCCTCTTGCTTCATAATTAACAAAGTGATGACAACCTTCTCCTTCTAGACTAATTTGTCCAGTGTCATCGATAGAAAGGCTTGCAATATCGGACTTGTAGCTTGATCTATTTGTCAATGTATCTTGTGTCAATGAGACTTCCGAAACGTCAAGTTTAGTTAGTGTGGAACAATTTTTTAAGAGTTCATATCTGGACATACTTTGCTTCTTCGAAAAGTCAAAAGCACCATAACTAAAAGCAATATAATTCGCCATCTCATCAGTGACACCATGAGCTTTGATTAGCTCATCTATTTTTCTCCAGTGCAGCCCAAGTATTTTATCTGAATTTTGAGGCATGGCATTATAAGCTGCAATGCCTTGCTGTAATTTCAATTCTTGCTGAGCAAAAGTTCTTACAGGTAAATGATAGAGTGCAAAAACTGTTACACTTTGTAATGGACTTTTTGATTTCCCATGCAGAATTTCGTGATTACCTTGTGCGATGGCGAATTGTTCTACAGGAAGAAGTTTCGGTTGAAATGCTATTTTAGAATGATCTCCGCAAGTTGTCGGAATATATACTTCGCGTTGTAGAGCTCCATCATGCTCATAATCTTTTGGTACAAGGTTTTTCCAAAACATTCTGATAACTGAATTGGATGTGTATTTATTTAATTCATCTTCAAACTGTTTTTTGTTTTTAAAAGGTAAAAATTCGTCTGCATCTAGAAAAAACACCCATTTAGCATTTCTGCAAAGTTCATGATTGTTAGCTATGTATGTCATTATTTCAGACTGGTAATAACCTTCAGAAACATAACGGATCAGATTTAACTTATTTGTCTGAGATGACAATTCACTAAGAAACTCAAAAGTGCCGTCTTCAGAGCAGTGGTCAACACAAATCCAATAGTCAAATAGAGATAAAATATGTTTTGAAAAGTCTTTTATAATACCAATCTCATTCTTGACCATAGAAATGACAACAATTGGCTCTCCTTTTGACTTATGCTTAATGTCTTTAGGTAAGTGAACAGTTTGTGTCATTTTGCTGTAAGCAACATATGGCTTGTTTCTATTTAATCCATTTTTATTATTTTCTAGTTGTCTTTCAGCCAAATGAAATCTTTGTATTAATCCTTTACTTCCCTCTTGCTGAAATATTCGGAAAACTTTTTTTGTAGTAGATAATACTCCGCCACCAATTTTTACAGCCTTTGGTATTGCTTTTACTAGACGGATTGGCTTCTTTAATACTAACTTCAATCCTCTTAACGGAGCAGTTAATTTCCAAGATGTAGAATTGGAGTACAATCTATCTAATTGCTTAAAATCAGAATGAAACTGATAGACTTGCTCTTCTATCAGGGCATCTTTCTGAGCAATGAGCTGCTCACGTTCAGCAATAATGTTCTCCTGCTGAGCAATGAGCTGCTCACGTTCAGCAATAATGTTCTCCTGCTGAACAATGAGCTGTGCACTTTCATTAATTCGTTCTTCATATGAGTGACTGAGTGCCGATTTAATTTTAACCAACATCGGAGAAGCTTTTTCAAACTCCTCAGTAATATCGTCAAGGCGTTTTTGAGCATTTTTAGAGCTGGGATTTTTCTGCAATATAAGGAGGGCATCGTAAGCTTCGCCAACCCATTGCCGCAGCAAAGGATCAAAAAGAACTTCCTCATCTGTATGACTATGGTGACTAAGTTTCGGGCTAATAAACTGATCAATTTGATCTTTAATTTCATCAAACTGATAAAGCCATTTGACATTTAACTGACGGGTTATTGCTTGATGGCAAGTTCGCCAATTTTTAACAATATCATCATATTTTACAAAAACACGCTCGAAGTTACGGCTGCTCTTCTCTGAGCAAAGAACATATTGTAACCAGAGCAGAGCTGCATCACTGGAGAGCATCCCATCTCGTGTCTGTAACGAATCCATAACATTGAGAGGGTTCCGAAATTGAGCAACAATTTTAATCTCAACATTTATTTCTTTTAATAGCTCCGAGTAAAACGAAAGAATTTTACAAACTCTCGGATCTTTGAGAACGAAGAGAGAGGCACGACCATATTCCTCTTGTATAATCGTCTGTATTTGATTTTTATAATATCTTCTTCGTTCCTGTGGTAATTTATTTAAATTAATGGAAAGCCAATCATCCCAAGAACTATCAAGTTCCGATAGCAATTCGTCGTGGATTGCAATGAGGCGTTTAGGTTCCCAATGCCCAGTTTTATTACCTTCGTTAGCACCAAGAATATTTTGAGGCAAAGCAGCGCCCATATAACTCAAGACTCGTGTAATTGCGCTTGTACCAGAGCGATGCATACCAAGAATGAGAATACACGTTCTTTTAGGAGGGCCATCACCATTTGCTTCTTGCTGGTTGTCCATTGCTTCAGTTTTAATCGGCTTGTTTTCCACTTTTTCTCTCTTCTTCTTATTCTACTGTTCCAAACACGAGCTTTGAGAGAGGAAGTCCCTCCGTGTCTTTATGTGAAAGGTGGGGCGTAATATTTCCTGGCCACTTAATATTTACATCCGCGTCATTCCATATAAGGCATTTTTCACTTTCAGGATTGTAATATTCTGTTGTTTTATAGGCAACTTCAGCTGTTTCACTGAGAGTTAAAAAACCATGCGCAAATCCACCTGGAATCCAGAGTTGTTGTTTGTTTTCAGCACTCAATCGGGCACCAACCCATTGGCCAAAACTTTCCGAGTTTGGTCGAATATCAACAGCAACATCAAAGATTTCTCCTTGCAGTACCCGTATTAATTTTCCCTGTGCATAGGGAACACTTTGATAATGTAATCCTCTTAAAACACCTTGTGATGATTTAGAATGATTGTCTTGAACAAAGGTTATATCAAGGCCACAAGTTTCTTGAAAAGTTTTTTGATTAAAACTTTCATAAAAGAAACCCCTATCATCAGAAAAAACTCTAGGTTCTATAAGTATAACTTCTTTTATTTTAAGTGGTGTCACTTGCATTTTTATTGATTTTCTAAAACTATTTGTTGAAGGTATTGTCCGTAACTACTTTTTATCAATTCATTTGCCAAGGTTTGAAGTTGTTTTAAAGTAATCAGATTTTCTCTAAATGCAATTTCTTCTGGACAGGCTATTCTTAAGCCTTGGCGACTTTCAATGATCTGAACAAATTGTTGAGCTTCTACCAGGCTTTCATGTGTCCCTGTATCAAGCCATGCATAGCCACGCCCAATTTTTTCACATGAAAGTTTTCCCATTTTTAGATATTTTTCATTAAGAGCTGTAATCTCATATTCCCCACGTTCTGATGGAGTAATGTCTTTAGCAAGAGCCGGAGCTTGTTCGTCGTAAAAATAAAGTCCTGTCACAGCGTAATTTGATTTCGGTTTACAAGGTTTTTCTTCAATGCTCAGAACCTTGCCTGTATCATCAAATTCGGCAACACCGTAGCGCTCTGGGTCATGGACATGATAGGTAAATATTGTTGCACCGTCAGTTTGATGATTGGCCTTAATAAGTTGTTTTTGTAAATCATGACCATAAAAAATATTATCACCAAGTATTAATACGGAAGGAAAATTATCAAGAAACTCTTCACCAATAGTCAGGGCTTGAGCTAAACCTTTTGGTTCTTCTTGAATGGCATATTCCAATCTAAGTCCCCATTTTGAACCATCACCGAGCAGTGTTTCAAACATGGGCGTATCATTAGGTGTAGAGATAATTAAAATTTCTCTTATACCGGCAAGCATTAAAGTCGTTAGCGGGTAGTAGATCATAGGTTTATCAAAGATAGGTAGTAATTGTTTTGATATAACCTGTGTCACAGGGTAAAGGCGTGTACCTGAACCACCTGCTAATATAATTCCACGGCGCATTTAAGCGGTCTCCAATTGTTTGAAATTGAAAATGAACTTCTTGGCATGGTGCGTCCAATCAGGAAATTCCAGATCAAAGACTTTCTGTATTTTCGAATTATCAAGAAGAGAATAAGAAGGGCGTTTAGCAGGAGTAGGATATTCTGTAGAAGGAATAGGGTGGATATTTGCACTCTTTAATTTTAAAGAAAGATCCAGCTGTTCCGCCTCTTGAATTAAAAAGCAAGCAAAATCATACCAGCTAGTACGCCCATTCGGTGTTAGATGATAAATGCCAGAAGCTTTTGAGTTATGAGCTTCTTGCTGAAGGAGTTGATTTAAGCAATGAGAAGTCGTTTCAGCTATAAACTCCGCACTTGTGGGAACACCAATTTGGTCATCGACTATGTTGATCTCTTCTTTGTCATTGGCCAAACGTAATATTGTTTTCGCAAAGTTATTTTGTCTAAGGCTATATACCCAGCTGGTTCTCAAGATGAGGTGCAGGCAATCAGTTTGTTTGACAAACTCCTCACCTTGCAACTTTGTCCATCCATAAACATTGATAGGTTTCGTTTCAGCTGTTTCAATATAAGGAGAGCTCTGTAAGCCATTAAAGACATAATCCGTTGAGTAATGGATAAGCCAAGCATTTAATCGTTTTGCTTCAAGCGCCATTATTTTTACAGCATCTGCATTAATTTTATGAACAGCACTAATGTTATCTTCAGCTTTATCAACAGCGGTATAAGCCGCAGCATTAACAATGACATTTGGTGATACATTTCTAATAGTTTCTTGCAAATGATCAAGTTTGTTAAGATCAGCTTGTTCACGGCCGAGAGCAACAACTTGACCAAGTGTGGAAAGGGATTTTTTTAACTCAAATCCAACTTGACCATTCGCCCCAAAAAGCAAAATTTTCATGCGTATTGCCTTTCGACCCACAAGCGGTAATCACCAGATATAACACGCTTCGTCCATGGACGATTATCAAGGTACCATTGAACTGTTTTCTCAATACCACTTTCAAAAGTTTCAATTGGTAGCCAGTTTAGCTCTCGTTTAATCTTATCTGCATTAATAGCATAACGTTGGTCATGCCCTGGCCGGTCTTTAACGAATTCTATCAGTTCATTATAAGGTTTACCATCATTGCGCTGGCATTTTCGGTCTAAAATTGAGCAGATTGTATTGACGATCTCTAAATTTGTTTTTTCATTTAGTCCGCCAATATTATAAACCTCCCCTACCAAACCATTCTGTAGAACTTGTCTAAGAGCACGACAGTGATCTCCAACATAAAGCCAATCACGTATTTGCTGACCATCACCATATATTGGTAATTTTTTCAAAGAGAGAGCGTTGTGAATAACTAGAGGAATTAGCTTTTCAGGGAATTGGTAAGGACCATAATTATTAGAGCAGTTTGTTATTAAGGTCGGCAAGTCGTATGTGTGATTATAAGCTCTGACCAAATGATCTGATGAAGCTTTGCTTGCACTATAAGGACTATTGGGTTCATAGCGATTAGTCTCAGAAAACGCAGGATCTGAAGCGCTAAGAGATCCATAAACCTCATCAGTTGAAACATGTAAAAACCGAAACGTTTCTTGTTCAGAAGAAGATAAATCATCCCAATATAGTCGAGCTCCATCAAGTAAGTGAAATGTGCCTAGTATATTGGTATTAATAAATTCTTCTGGCCCATCTATGGACCGATCAACGTGAGATTCAGCTGCAAAATTTATGACCGCTCTAGGTTTGTGCTCATTGAAAATTGTGGTTATTAAGGCGCGATCTCCAATGTCACCCCGTATAAAAATATGGCGCGAATTATTTTCTAATGCAGCTAAATTATCTAAATTACCTGCATAGCTAAGTTTATCGAGATTGATAATAGCTTCATTTGAATGATCGAACCAATCGATAATAAAGTTCGAGCCAATAAATCCAGCTCCACCTGTTACTAGAATTGTCAAAACAATATTCCTATAATTTTTTTAACATACAAGCGGCATATAAACCTAAATTTCCCAGAAGAGTTTGGCGGTAAACCTTAGATTTTTTTAAATTAATTAGGCGCTTAAATAGAGTTTCTTCTCGAGACTTAATAAAGAGATTAAAAGTATTTAAATTTTCAGATGTTAAGCGATGTTTCACAGAAGAAAGTGAGTTTATATGGTCTCTATTCCAATTCTTAAATCTGTCCTGGAATAGCATGCAAATACGTTTATAGCGAGCAAGCAAACTGTTATTTGATCCGATATAATTTTTACCATGCTGACGGTAGCGAATAGAAGGCCTTCTATCATAAAAAACTTTACCACCGCACCCTGTAACAAGAATATAAGCCCACCAATCATGACAAGCAATTTTCACATTTGTACCTGCTTCAACAAGCAAATCACGGGCTTTATTATTAAAGAGCATTGTATTGCCGCCACCAATGCTTTGAACAAGAGCATTTGCAAAGCTGGGTTGTTTTGAAAATAAAGGGGATAAGCCTTCTTCTACATTATTCTCATTCACAGTGATTGTACGAGAGCAATAAAGCGCTGGGACATCTTCAGGAATATCTTTTATCCAATTGACAGCTCGTTGTAGCTTATGGGGCTCCCAAATATCATCTTGGTCAGAAAAAGCATAGAGATCAGCCTGAATTTTTGGATCGCAAACCAGAGATAAAAAATTTGCCGTAAAACCCTTATTTTCCTTATTAGATTGTATAATAAGTTTGCCTACTCCATTTTCTTGGAAATCTTTCAAAACAGATAAGGTGTTATCACTAGAGCAATCATCAGATGCATAGATAGTCCAGTTTTTGTAGCCCTGACAATTAATGGATTCCAATTGCTCTTCTAAAAATTTTTCACCCTCAAATGTACCTAAAAAAATTGCAACTTTCGGCTGTTTTTTAACAAAGCTACAGTTTTCTTCCGCATCAACATTTTGCATGTCATGGTATCCTGCCTTTGAGACTTGGGTCTCATTGTACTTTTGCGGAGCGCAGCTATAAAGACAAGTTTTTTTTCGGTCTGTACTCGATGAAGATAACTTTCGCGAATACGGGGGTAGTGGTGCACCTGTCATACTCAAATCATCCGAATAAAAACTTCTATTTCAAATTGATTTTCTTTAGTAAAAAATGAATTAGAATTTTTTTTAACCATAACATTACTCAAAAAATAATCCTTAAAACCCTACCAATAATCTAATAGAATATGCATTTTGATAATGCACCATGAAAAGTTTAAGAATGTTGATTTTACTTGTAATTCAGAAAATGTAATAACTTTATTATTACTTGAATATAATTTAAATATCAATATACATTTATTAGATAAAATAAATAGAAGCATTTGATTAAAATTGAAATATATATTTCAGTATGCTTCAGATAGTTTTTATTTTTATGAACAACTTAAGGCGAATAATTTGTTGGTATCTTATTTGAATTTACTTAAAAATATTGTTTGAAGGCTTATGAATATTAAAAATTGACTGCAGATGGAAGTTTCTCGCGCTGGAACAAGTCTTATGTATCAGCACTTAGCCCTATGCTTCTAATCTTGCAATCTTTAATATCGGAAGAATTGAAAAAGTAAATTTTATTTAGTAGAAATGTTAATAATTAAGTAGTATAAAATAAATAAGAGATAATAAATCAATAAGTTAAATGTGAGAATGTGGGTTAATTATTGCAACTATTGAGATATACTGTTGGCTATTTCTTTTGTTGAAGAGTTATTACTGAGATTACGTTCCGCAAAATGTTTGTTTCACTTCTTCATGCTGTTGTGGAGGGGATTCATATTTCTTTTTATCGGGTTGTTCATCGTAGGGGCGATACAAAATTCTAACCAGCTCATGAAACACATTAAAATCTCCCTCTAATCCTGCATCAATCGCTTGTTCCACACGGTGGTTGCGAGGGATATAAATAGGGTTTGTAGCTTTCATCTGTTCAGCTTGGTCTGTGGTATGGGAGTGACTTTTGTTAAACAAGTTCTCCCATTCCTTTAGCCACTCATTAGCAGCGCTAGGGTCTTCAAATAAAGTAATAAATTTGTCGCTCTCACCACCATTGGCTAGTTGAGTTAAAGACCTAAAAAACAGAGTAAAATCTGTTTTTTGTTGCGTCATAGTGATGAAAGTTTTCTGCATAAATTCACCAAGAGACAGCTCAGTATCCAACTCAGTACTAAGTCCGGTTTTAAGCGCAAAGATGTTGAGTAGGCGGTCATGAAAATGAGGCATGAACTCGCCGATAATATCTTCAGCTGTTTTAATCGCCGCATCTTCATCGCTTTCTAATAAAGGTAAAAAGGCCTCTGCCAAACGTGATAAATTCCATTGGCCAATCGCAGGTTGATTGTTCCAGGCATAGCGACCATGGCGGTCAATTGAGCTGAATTTCTTTTCAGGATGAAATACATCCATAAAAGCGCAGGGCCCATAATCAATCGTCTCGCCTACCACTTGCATATTATCTGTATTCATCACACCATGAATAAAGCCAAGGCTCATCCACTGGGCAATCAGTTCAGCTTGGCGCAATGTAATTGAGCGAAGTAAAGCTTGATAGGGAGTTTCGCTCTCTCGAGCATCAGGATAATGGCGATCAATCACATAATCAGCCAAAGTTTTAACATATGAGTTCTTAGGTTCATTATAATCGAGGCTCGCAAAATATTGAAAAGTCCCAACCCGAACATGGCTTTGGGCAACGCGCGTAAAAACAGCACCAGGCAAAGACTCTTCTCGCATGATCATCTCACCAGTGCTGACTGCTGCCAAGGCTCTGGTAGTGGGAACACCAAGCGCAGCCATAGCTTCAGATAAGATATATTCACGAAGGACAGGCCCAATACCAGCCTTCCCATCACCACCACGAGAATAAGGCGTGCGACCAGCCCCCTTTAACTGAACATCATATCGTACATCATTGAGGTCAGTGAGCTCACCTATCAAAGCTGCTCGGCCATCTCCCAGTTGAGGTGACCAGCCACCAAACTGATGCCCAGCATAAGCCATGGCAATAGCATCAGCTCCACAGCAGAGCTTGTTGCCTGAAAAAAGATTGATCGCCTCCTCAGAGTGCAAAAAATCTGTCTCAAAACCGAGGGCCTCTGCCAAGGGCTCATTGACTTTGATTAGTTCAGGTGTGGGTACGCTATCTGGTTGCACAGAACTATAAAAGGTATCGGGCAATTCAGCATAACTATGCTCAAAGGATATAGGGGGCATAAAATTGGTCTCTTAATATGAAGCTCATTCATAATATGGGAGTGACTTCTGTCCAAGTCAATAAGGGGAGCAAGTCAATGAGTGCGCATCTTTTGATTTAAGAATTATCTCGCTCCATATTCAAAAGCCACTCTTTTCTCGGCAAGCCTCCGGCATACCCTGTGAGCTTTCCATCAGATCCAATCACTCGGTGACAAGGGATAATAATGGCTAGTTGGTTTTTCCCATTGGCAGAAGCAACCGCCCGAATAGCTTTGGGGTTCTTTAAAGCTTGAGCTTGCTCTGCATATGATCGTGTTTCTCCATAAGGAATTGATAAAAGTTCATTCCAAACAGATTTTTGAAAGTCAGAGCCATGCAGCTTAATAGGGGTTGAGAAGTTTTTAAGCTCACCATTGAAATAAGAACCGAGTTCTTGCTCAATTGCCTCTGTCACAGCCGTGCGCCCAGGCAAGATCGCAACCTTTAAAGAATTGCGCATTTTTTCAATCTCTTTTTCAAGCCCACGCCTGTCTGTGAATTCAAGCAAGTGAAGATGTGTTTCATCCACAATAGCGATCATGCTGCCTAAAGGTGTATCAATCCATTCAGCCTGAAAAGCCAAATGATTTTTGATATTTGGCGGCGCTCCCATTATGGATGAAAAAGCATCTCTAAAACCGCTGGCCGATGAATAGCCAGCATCGATCTGCGCATGAATAATTTTATCACCTTCACGTATTGTCTTCAATGCAATCCCCATTCGCCTGGCCCTGGAAAAAGCCGAAAAAGTCATATCGTATCTTTTTTTAAACTGCCGCCGTACAGTTGAAGGGCAAAAGCCAAGTTTCCGAACGTCTTTGTCTGACCAGCGCCTCTCTGGTTCTTGTTCAACCAGTTTAATGAGATGCTTGACCATATCAGAAGGTTCAAACGGTTTCAAAAGAGGCTGACACCTTTTGCAGGGGCGAAACCCGGCAAGCAAGGCGTCTTGAGCTGTTTTGTAAAACAAGCAATTCTTAGCTTTAGGTTTTCGAGCGGTACAACTCGGCCGGCAAAAAATTCCAGTGCTAGTAATGCCAGCAAAAAACACCCCTTCATATGTCTTGTCACGATTTATGAGAGCTTGGTAAAACTCTTCTGTTTGTTGTGGTGTAAACATAAGCGAATACCATTCTTAAAATGCTTATTTTTTCGAAAAGAAAAAATAGTATAGCGAATAAGAAGGAGAGAAGGGCCGAAAAATGAGCGCGGAATTATTCTATTGCTTCTCCAAACATCAGCAAGCAGCCGTCAGGATCTTTCACATGAAATTCACGCATGCCATAAGGTTGCTCAAAAGGAGCTCTGATGCGCTCGAGAGGTAATTTTGAAAGTCCTGGCTCAAGTGTGGCATAAAGTTCATCTAATTTTTTCGTCCAGATATAAATAGAAATATTATTTCTAGTAGCAGTGAGTGCCGCCTTATCATCACCTTGGATCAAGTGAATGGCAGCGCCTTCATGTTTAACTGTTGCAAAGATATTATCATCAGAAACCTCTTGGCTTTCAAAGCAAAGAACATTCTTATAAAAATCAAGCGTCTGTTCCATATTTGAAATCGGGACAATTGCAACAGCATCTTCAAGAAGAGGCTTATTCATCTGTTTGAACTCCATTCCATTGAAATTCGCCATTCGGCCCAAGTTTGGCAAAAGGGTTATAAGCCACTTCCCAAATATGCCCATCCGGGTCAGAGAAATAACCCGAAAACCCACCCCAAAAAGCTTTAGCCGCAGGTTTTATAATGCTGCCACCAGCTGCCTCTATTTTTGAGAGAAGAGCAACAACCTCTTCTTCAGAGCTAAGGTTGTGAGCAATTGAAACAGCTGAGGAGCCTGAACGTTCCATCGGCACAGTGGCATCTTCAGCTAATTTTTCCCATGGATATAAAGCCAACGCCATGGAATGAAGGTCATAAGCCACAATCTCTTCAAGTTTTGGATCAGAAGCGGCCTTCCAGCCAAGTGCATCATAAAAAGCTTTGGCTCGTTTCAGATCCGCAACGCCAAGTGTGATGATGCTAACTCTTTGTTCCATTTAGGCCTCCTCAAAATATAAAAAGAGCGTTCCATAAAATGAAACGCTCTTTAAAAGTAATCTCTAATTTTGAAGAAATAAAGAATTAAGCACTAAGCTTCTCTTCAATAAGAGCAATCGTTTCTTTCACGCCATAAAGCTCAACGAAGGAACCAAAACGCGGCCCTTGTGATTGTCCAAGTAAAACTTCATAAAGGGCAGTGAACCAGGCACGTAGCGGATCAAATTCATGCGCCTTACCCACATCAAAAACAATCTGCTGCAAACCTTGGGCATCAAGCCCGTCCTCAGCTTCACTAAACCGTTTAGCAAGATCTTCGATTGCAGCGCGTTCTTTCTCATCAGGGCTGCGGAATTCTTTTGTAGGCGCCACGAACTTATGGAAATAATTAATCGCATAGCCAACCATCCGATCAAGCTCAGGATGGCTCTCAGCCGTTGCATCTGGCGCATAGCGCTTAATGAAGCCCCAAAGCACTTCAGGCTCAGACGCATTTGAAGCTGAGACCAAATTCAGCAAAAGATTATAACTGATCGGCAATTGTCCAGTTGGTACATCGCCCTCATGAATATGCCATGATGGATTGACGATCTGGTCTTTGGGCTCTTGAGCCTGAAGTTTTGAAGTGAAAGTCAGATACTCATCAACGTTCTTCGGGATCACATCAAAGTAAAGCCGTTTTGCTGTCTTTGGTTTTTGATACATGAACAGCGACAAGCTCTCAGGGCTAGCATAAGTGAGCCACTCTTCAATGGTAAGGCCATTGCCTTTGGACTTTGAGATTTTCTCGCCCTTTTCATCCAAAAAGAGCTCATAGTTAAACCCTTCAGGCGGCGTGCCGCCAAGCGCTTTCGCAATGCGGCTAGAGAGATGCACGCTATCAATCAAATCTTTACCAGCCATTTCATAAGAAACACCCAAAGCAACCCAACGCATGGCCCAGTCTGCTTTCCATTGGCATTTCACATTGCCGCCAGTAACTGGCGTTGTGATTTCATCGCCCGTCTCAGGATCTTTATATGTCACAGTTCCAGCATCAGCATCGCGAGCGATCATCGGCACTTGCAGCACTTTTCTTGTTCTTTGGCAAACCGGTAAAAAAGGAGAATAAGTGGCTTGGCGCTCAGCGCCAAGAGTTGGCAAAATGATATCCATCACCTTGTCATAGTTACGCAGCATAGTAAGGAGTGTTTCATCAAACTCGCCAGCTTTATAACATTCCGTCGCAGAGAAGAACTCATATTCAAAACCAAATTGATCAAGAAAGCTTTGTAGACGTGCATTATTATGATGCGCAAAACTTTCATGGGTTTCAAAAGGGTCTGGCACTTCGGTTAAGGGCTTTTCCAAATGTTCAGTCAACAGCTCTTGGTTTGGCACATTGGTGGGCACTTTACGCAAACCATCCATATCATCCGAAAAACAGATAAGACGTGTTGGAATTTTATCTTCAGTAAGCACACGAAAGGCATGACGAACCATAGAAGTGCGCGCCACTTCACCAAAGGTGCCAATATGCGGCAAACCAGAAGGACCATAGCCGGTCTCAAAGATAATAGGGCGGTCTGAAGCGACATCTTTTTGTTTCGATAAACGCTTAACAATTTTGCGCGCCTCTTCAAATGGCCAGGCTTTACTGTCTTCAGCTAATGTTTTAAGAGCACTGTCACTCATCGGGTATCCCTATAACCTTTTGTAATAAATATAAAAATTGCGAGCTTTTTTGCCAATATTGAAGGCCTGATCGATAAAGAAGCGATGCCTCTTTTCGTGAAGAAAGTCTAAGGCCTGCTTAAAAATTGTACAAATTAGGACCGCTTTAATTTGAGGACCCTATTTGAGTGAGTAAAATTCGTCAATGCTAGAATTTGCCATCTTAAAATGGAGAAAAATATAACTATATAAAAATTGATCAAGAGAGAAAGAAGCTGACTTAAAGTACTCGACGAAAAGAGTCACTTTAGCTAAAGATATGAATTAGAGAGTCTCTCAAAACACAGGAGAAACAGGTGTCCCTAAATTTATCAATTCACGAAGCACTAATTTATACAATGCTTACCATGTCAGGTGTCGATAGAGATATCTCTGACACAGAATTAGGCCGTATCGGTGCCGTGGTGAAAAACTCACCAGTGTTTGAAGATTTTGATATCGAAGAGCTCACAAAAGTGGCCGCAAAATGCGGAGATGACTTGGGCAAAGAAAATGGCTTAAGCGATGTGCTAACAGCCATCTCTCTAGCCATTCCTGAAAAACTGCGCGAAACAGCCTATGCCTTTGCTGTAGAAATCGCAATTATCGATCGCAAGGTAGAGCGTGAAGAAATTCGCTTCCTTCAAATGCTAAGAGATAATCTACACCTTGATAAACTCATAACAGCCGCAATCGAGCGTGGCGCCAGAGCAAGGCATCGTAAAATCTAAAAAAACAAATGAAGACTGGTGATTAAAACTCGCCAGCTTCCCTTGTTTATTTATCCTAAAATTTCTTCAATAATCCGGTCAGCCAATGCCAATCTGTCTGCGCCAACCTGGTCAGCTGTAACTTGGCGCAGCTTGGCAAGTTCTAAGAAAGCTTCCTCATTGTTAAGTCCTTGCAAGCGCAAAAGACTATAAACAAAAAATCCAGTCCGATGAATCCCAGCAGAACAATGAAAATAAATACGAGGCTCATCAGTGCCTGCAATGGCATCAGCTAATTTTGATAGGTGTTGAGGCAGATCAGTTTGTTCAAGGGTCTCTAAATGCCCGCCTTCAACCGGCAGCCAAACCCACTCACAAGCTTGATCTTCAGAGTTGAGCTTTTTGCAAAATTTTCCAATTAATGCCGCGTCCTCCCGCTCACTCAATAAAGTGCAGCAATGCGTAAGGTTGAGATCTTTTAAGTGCTGAAAAGATTTCTTACCCGGCCTCGGTCCTAGAAAAAAGTTTATCTGCGGATTGGATAAGACCTTGATGGCATCTTCCATAAAGAAAGCTCCGAAAAATGAAATATAAGGTGGAGAGGAGGGATACCCCTACAAAAAGGCAAATTTTTGAAATACATAAAGTTTGAAGAGAAGCTAATATATTTCAGACTTACTATACGAAGGAGGAGCATTGCCTTTTTTTTGCGCTTCAATTACTTGCCAGCAATCGGACCAAGGCAATGGGACATGGTGAAGCGCCAGCGAAACCCGGCGCGTTGTGCCGCCCCTCGGAGGCCCGAGCGCAGCGAGGAATAGCCGTGAGAGAGAAGCCTATACACTCACATTCCCGTAAACAGCCATATTCTTGGCGCTCTTAGCTCCCGTCTTAGATAAGTCAGGGCCAACAGGTGTGCTTAAATCCATAGCGCGAATAGCGCCATCTTTCGAGCCAGTGATCATGTTGGTCGCAATAAGCGCGAAGCCGGCTTCTGTATGATCAGAGACACCAATACCAACTTGTGCATCACGCACTAAATTATTGTTCACTGTAACCTGGCGCATATATTTGCCATAGCCAAGTGAAATACCAAGCCCTGGAACAGATTCAACAACATTGCCAGTGACCATGGTATCGGCCTCAACAGCAATACCAATGGCCGAGTGCCCCTGAAATTTATGTAAGTTCCGAATGAGGTTGCCAGTGGCTGTAGCTAAGCGCCCGCCTTCATTAAAGTTGGTGATCGAAATGCCAACATGAGCCCCATCAACCATGTTGTTTGAGATAACAGCACCTTCAAATCCAAATTCAGAATAAAGCGCAACTTCACCCAAATTCGAGCAGCTATTATTGAGGATCTGAATATTGTCAGCGCCATTGCCCCGAATAGCAGAATAGGCGCAATCACTAATCACATTATTGGAAACAATGACATTACCTGCACGATAAACATTTACCCCATTCCCGTTTTGCCCAGAGCCTCCATCAACTGTTTTTATTCGGCTTATTTGGTTTTGAGAGACAATTGTTCCATCCGCTCCTTTTTCAGAGCGCCAGACAAGAATACCATTATTACTACATTCCGAAACATGGTTATGTGAGATCTCTAACCCCGTGGAATCAAGTGCAAACACACCAGCTGAACCACAAAGACTAATTTTATTAGAGTGAACATGCCCACCGCAATTGCGCAAACTCAATCCGTTGAGCAATCCATCTTTGATAAAGCAATGCTCAATGAGTAAATGAGGGATGGCTTGAAAGCTAAGCAAAGCATCGACGCCCCCTTGAATAAAACCAATGGACGCTCCATCGAATGTAATAAACCGCAAGGTGGCTGAGGTAATGTTATTAGCTGAAATAAAAGACGGGCCTGAGATAAATTTAAGAACTGTCTCACCATAGAGCCCTTCAATATGTGTACCAGAACGAAGGGTGAGGGGGCCGGTTTTAAAAGTGCCACCAGGCAAGACCAATTTTTCTTTTCTTTTAGCAGCTAGATCGATCGCAGCCTGTAGGCGCTTAGTTTGATCTTTAGAGCTATTTGGAACAAGCCTGGTTTCTTGAAAATTAAGAGCAACTTGTTTAATCGGTTCAGCTGCTTGCACCTCTTGGTTGTGGGGTAGCGATGTACCAACAGCCAGAGGTAGAGATCCAAGAAGGAGGTCACGGCGATTAACAGTCATAACTTTTTGAACCTCTTTATTAAAAGTAAATTAAATACAGCAAAAATAGTTACTAATTGTACATATATTTAAATTTGTTAACCATAATAAAACGATTTTCAGCATAGCCTCTATAAGTTTACATCGTGGGGAAAAATAAAAGTAAAATCACATCTCTGAGGGTCTTACTTTAGGTTTGTAAATAGAAATAGAGAACAATGACAGTTGAGAACAGTCAGGCTCAACAATTACAAAAGAAGGTGAAACTCTTTGAGGCCATTGTCAACAAAACACAAGATGGCATCATAGTTTTTAACCATCTTTGTCAAGTGGTTTATAGCAATGTGATCGCAGGCCAGTTACTTGGCGCTGCGCCAGAAGAGTTGCGCGGAAAACACCTGTCTCATTTCATACCCCAAGCAAGTCAAAAAAAACATGAAAAGCTGGTAGCTATGTTCACTGAATCGGAAGATTTAAGACAAAGCTTAGATAATTGGAATGAAACCAAATGTTGCCGAATGAACGGTGAAGAGTTCCCAGCGAAAATAACCATTGAAAAATACCAGATGTCTGGTCAAACAGCATTTATCGTTTCCTTGCGAGATATGTCAGAAGTAAACACGGCGACAGAGGAAACAAAAGTCGCTGAGCTGGGCCAATTCAGAGAACAACAACAAAAAAAATGTTCGGCCAAAACTCTACAAGTCAGTATGGAAAAGTCCATCACGCAAATTGCGAAAATTGCACAAGCAGTGAAAGACTCGTGTGGTAACCGGTATGTCGAAGAGCAAATGTCTCAAATTTTGCAAAATTCTTTTACAGCTATGAGTGTGAGCCAAAAAGCGGCCTTTTATACTGATACAGGCCACACAATAGATCAATTTAACCTGGTTGATCAGTCTCTTCACGGTGCACTTGATCGAATTAAACAAATCATAGAAGAACAAATTCGCGGGAAAGATGTCGCTCTTGCTTGGGATATTCCAGCATCAGCTAAAAAATTCAAATTACAGAACTGCCAAAGAGTTGAACAGATTTTTTATAATATCGTGGAGCATGCGACACGAAATTTAAAACGCGGCCAAATCGTCATTCAACTTGATCAATTATTGGTTGATGAAAATAAAAATGTCATCACCATGAATTTCGAGTGTAAAAACCCTCAGTTTGGCATCTCTCAACAAATCATGGACCGGGTACTAAATGCATCTTCTTCTAAATCCGTACCAGAAGTGAAAGAGTTACCAAATGGTGGCAAGTGTTTGAGGCTAGCAAAGCTAATGGCAGAGGAAAATGAAGGTAATTTGAGAGTGGTAAGCCACCCAATCAACGGTACACACATTTATCTGCAATTAACTGAAAGCTTGGTTGAAAAACAAACAGCCGAAGTTACAAATATTGAAGCTGCTAACTAAGCTTTCAAAAATTCGCAAATGCGCTGGGCACCTAATGTCGGTGTAAGTGCTCCGCCCCGCACCTCTGTCTCGCAATCAGAAATCAGCTTAATAATATCATCATTCTCTTGTAAGCGAGCAAGCAAGCGCGCTTCGACCATTTCATGCATCCATTTAACAGCTTGGGTATTGCGCTTTTCGCTAAATTCACCGCTTTTCGTGAGTGCCTCACGGTTATCTTCAATATTTTGCCACAACTGATCAAGCCCAACTCCAGTTAAGCCAGAGATGGTGATAACAGGTGGCGACCAATTGGGGCTCTGGGGGGTTAAAATATGAAGCGCCGCTCTGTATTCACTTGCCGCTTGCTTTGCCCTCATCTCATTATCACCATCCGCCTTGTTGACAGCGATCATATCGGCGATTTCAAGCACACCTTTTTTAATCCCCTGCAATTCATCACCCGCCCCTGGCAGCATCAAACAAAGGAAAAAATCAACCATCTGAGAAACGGCGGTTTCAGATTGTCCAACACCAACTGTCTCAACCAAAATCACATCAAATCCAGCAGCTTCACAAAGAGCCATCGTTTCTCTAGTTTTTTTAGTCACGCCGCCAAGTGTCCCTGATGTCGGTGAGGGGCGAATAAAAGCATTCGGGTCAACGCTTAAATTTTGCATGCGGGTTTTGTCACCAAGAATAGAGCCACCTGTAACTGAGGAGCTCGGATCAACAGCAAGGACAGCAACTTTTTTACCAATGCTGGTGAGATAGAGGCCAAGCGCTTCAATTGTGGTTGATTTGCCAACCCCCGGCACACCAGTTATCCCAACACGCAAAGCCTTACCAGTTGCTGGCAGCAATTTTAACAAAAGCTCTTGCGCTTTTTTCTGATGTTCGACTTTGAGACTTTCAACCAAGGTGATCGCTCGAGCAAGAACGGTTCTATTGCCAGCCAAGATACCAGCTTCAAAGTCTTCAATTGTCTGTGGTGCGTTTGTCATATGAGGCCTTGTTGTGCATTCCAAGGAGAGTGTTTTGATAGGATCTTTTAAAAATTTATATAACTCTATGAAACAAAAATGGAGGAAGATCAAGCAACACTGGCGCAACAAAATTCATTCAAAAACAGAGCGATATTGTTTAAAAACGTACTAAATACCCTCCGTTTTTGCAAAAACAGGAAAAATAACAAGGGAATAATAATCGGGGGAAAGAGCCAATAGGCAAATAAATGATCTTTTGGGCTTTAATTTCTGTCATATTCCACATACATAAAGAACGACAATGTAAATTTTATCGGGCAGACCATTAGATGATCACTTTGGATGAAGAAAAAATTCGAGCTGGAGCCACCTCAAAACGTGCATATGGCATTTTATCTGCGGTTTCATTCTCTGAAAGCGCTATTCTTCCTCTACCCGTAGATGCCGTGACAATCCCCATGATGCTGGGTGCCCCATCTAAGGCTTTTAGAGTGGCTCATGTTGCATTAATCACCTCGGTGCTTGGTGGTTTGCTCGGATATTTAATCGGTTATCTCTTTTTTGAAGGCTTTGGAGATAAAGTCATTGAGACTTATGGACTGACAGAACAGTTTGAAGATTTTAAGCAAACGACCAAGGACGAATGGTGGAAAGTCGCCTTAGCGATCTTTGGCGCAGCAATCACACCAATTCCGTTTAAACTGGTCTGTATCGGCTCTGGTGTTATGGCAGTGAACCTACCCCTGTTTATCACTGCAGCCATGTTGGGCCGCGCCATTAGATTTTATTTCTTTGCCGTTGCCTTTAAATATTTAGGACGGCCAGTACGTGACTTTGCTCTAAAACATTTAAAGTTAGTCGGCGTGATCACTGTGGTTGTAATGATACTAGGGTTTGTAGCAAGTATCTATTGGCTGTAATTCTCTCTCAATACGAAGAAGGAGCATTGCCCTTTTTCAGGGCAATGGGACATGACAGCGTAGCTGTCCGGCGCTTAGCGGTTGCTGGTAGGCAACCGAAGCGCAAGAAAAACACCGCCCCTCGGAGGGCCTGCTGCTTTAGCAGCGCGGTTGCTTTCGAGCCGGTTTCTGGTGGGAAACCTGAAGGCCGCTTATAAAAGCCAACCTAAAGCGCCACTAAAAAACAATAGCCCGT
>CAXIBI010000005.1:0-50535 GCA_964022305.1 uncultured Hyphomicrobiales bacterium
AGCTGATGATCAAAGACGCGATGAAATTCAATACTCGGCTCTCACTACTCGTAAAATTAGATATTAAGACAAGTTACAAATAAACCGTCCATATCATATTTGGATAATTCTTATTTGTTTGGCACTGTCTAAAATAAAATGTCATCGCATGATCAATGTGTTTGGAATTTTTTTAATTCGATACGCAGCTGGTAGGGGATGGCTTGTGCTTATGTGAGCCACAGGAATGAAGCTTTTAGCTGTTTCGCGCATTTTATTTTTTGCGCTTATTGTGGAGAAACTGTTTGGATGAAAAAATTGAGCCATAAAGTGACACAAGAAAATAAAAAGAAATCTCTCGTTCAGGGGGCAGAAGGGTTATATGACCCGCGTAATGAACATGATGCTTGCGGCATTGGTTTTGTTGCGCATATGAAAAATGTTAAAAGCCACGATATCGTATCTAAGGGCTTAGAGATTTTAGAAAATCTTGAGCATCGTGGTGCTGTCGGCGCTGATCCGAAAGCTGGTGATGGTTGCGGTATTCTCATTCAAACGCCAGATGATTTCTTGCGTCCTGTATTAAAAGAACAAAACATCGAATTGCCTGAAGTTGGATCTTACTCAGCTGCGCCGATCTTTTTGCCAAAAGAGCCGGCTGCGCGTGCCCATATTCAGAAAATCGTTGAAGAAGAAGTTGTTGCCCGTGGTCAAAATTTCCTTGGGTGGCGTGATGTGCCGGTTGATAATGCGGATCTTGGTTATTCTGTTTTGCCAACAGAGCCTGATCATGTGCAGGCCTTTATTGGCCGCAGTGACGACATTACCTCAACTGAAGATTTTGAATTGAAACTCTTTATTATCCGTCGTTGTATTGAGCTTCGTGTTGCAAGTGAACAGCCTGAAGGGCATGAATTCTTTTATATTTCTTCTATGTCAGCGCGTACCGTGCTTTACAAAGGCTTGCTGCTCTCTGACCAGGTTGGCAAATATTTTAAAGACTTAACTGACGAACGTGTGAAATCAGCTCTTGCGCTTGTTCACCAACGTTTTTCAACCAATACATTCCCAACATGGTCGCTTGCGCAACCGTTCCGTATGATTTGTCACAATGGTGAGATTAATACAGTTCGCGGTAATGTGAACTGGATGGCTGCTCGCCAAGCGACAATGAAATCTGAAATCATTGGTGATGATTTAGATAAAATCTGGCCGCTTATTCCTGAAGGTCAATCTGACAGTGCGTGTTTTGACAATGCGTTAGAACTGCTTGTGCGTGGTGGCTATGATATGGCGCACGCTATGATGCTGCTTGTACCTGAAGCTTGGGCTGGTAACCCGCTGATGGATGAAGAGCGCCGTGCGTTTTATGAATATAATGCTGCGATCATGGAACCATGGGATGGCCCTGCTGCGCTCGCCTTTACTGACGGCCTTAAAATTGGTGCAACACTTGACCGAAATGGTCTGCGTCCAGCGCGTTACTTGGTCACCTCAGATGACATTGTCATGTTAGCCTCAGAAATGGGTGTTCTCACCTTTGAGGAAAGCAAAACAACTCATAAATGGCGCCTGCAACCTGGCAAGATGCTCCTGATTGATCTTGAACAAGGCCGCATCATTTCTGATGAAGAGCTGAAATCTGATTTGGCGAAGAGCCACCCTTATCAAGAATGGCTCGAGAAGGGACAGATCAAAGTTGCTGAACTGCCAGAAGTTCCACATGTTGATGATCCCTCAACTGTGAGCTTGCTTGATAAGCAACAGGCTTTTGGTATTACCAAAGAAACCATTAAATTCTTGCTTGAGCCAATGGCACTAACCGGCCAGGAAGCAACCGGCTCTATGGGCACTGATACACCAGTCGCTGCGCTTTCTGATCGCCCAAAGCTCTTACACACTTATTTCAAGCAAAACTTTGCGCAAGTAACAAACCCACCGATTGACCCTATTCGGGAAGAGCTGGTGATGTCTTTAGTGAGCTTTATTGGCCCGCGCCCAAACTTGCTTGATCATGAAAATCGCTCTGATTTGAAACGTTTGGAAGTTTCTCAACCCGTTCTTTCAAATGAAGGTTTAGAAAAGATCCGCGCGATTGGTGACATTCCAGATAATAACTTTAAAACTAAAACACTCGATATCACCTTCCCTCAAGAAGATGGTGCTGATGGTATGGCAACCGCTCTTTCAAACTTGAAGACACAAGCTGAAGAAGCTGTGAAAGCTGGGTTTAATATTATTATTCTCTCTGACCGTGCGGTTTCTGCTGAGAGAGTTGCACTTCCCTCATTGTTGGCGACCTCAGCTGTGCATCAGAGCTTGATTGTTAAAGGCCTCCGCACATCAGTTGGCCTGTTGGTTGAAACTGGTGAAGCTGTTGAAATCAACCAATTTGCTACTCTTGGTGGCTATGGTGCAGAGGCTGTGAACCCTTATCTTGCTTTTGATACCCTTGAGAAAATTCTCCCTGAGCTTGAAGAAGAGATCAGCTTTGATGAAGTGAAAAACCGCTTTAGAAAGGCGATTAATAAAGGCCTTCTTAAAGTAATGTCTAAGATGGGCATCTCAACTTATCAATCTTATTGCGGTGCGCAAATTTTTGATGCAGTTGGCTTGAACAGCGAATTTATTGAGAAATATTTCACTGGCACACATTCACAAATTGAAGGTGTTGGCTTGCATGAAATCGCCGTTGAAACACTCAACCGTCATGCTGCTGCCTTTGGTCATGATCTTATTATGACGAACTCACTTGATGTGGGCGGTGAATATGCTTACCGCGTGCGTGGTGAGGCTCATGTTTGGGAGCCTGAGACCATTGCTGACCTGCAGCACGCGGTGCGTGGTAACTCAGCTGAGAAATATGCTGAATTTGCACAAGCTGTAAACGACCAAGCTGAAAGACTTAAAACTCTGCGTGGTCTATTCCGGATTAAATCTGCTGAAGAGCTTGGCCGTTCTCCAATTTCTATTGATGAAGTTGAGCCTGCCTCTGATATTGTTAAACGGTTCTCAACTGGTGCGATGTCATTTGGCTCGATTTCTCGCGAATCTCATACAACGCTTGCCATTGCAATGAACCGCATTGGCGGTAAATCAAACACTGGTGAAGGTGGTGAAGAGCCTGAACGTTTCACACCAAAGGCAAATGGTGACAGTGAGCGCTCTGCGATTAAGCAGGTTGCCTCTGGTCGCTTTGGTGTGACGACTGAGTATCTAGCAAACTCAGACATGATTCAAATTAAGATGGCACAAGGTGCCAAGCCTGGTGAAGGTGGTCAGCTGCCTGGTCACAAGGTTGATGGTGTAATCGCCAAAGTCCGTCACTCAACACCTGGTGTTGGTTTGATTTCTCCTCCACCGCACCATGATATTTATTCTATTGAGGATTTGGCGCAGCTTATTTACGACCTTAAAAATGTGAATCCACGGGCTGACATTAGCGTGAAGCTGGTTTCTGAAGTGGGTGTTGGTACCGTTGCTGCTGGTGTTGCAAAAGCGCGTGCTGATCACATTACGATTTCTGGTTTTGAGGGTGGTACGGGTGCTTCACCGCTTACCTCAATCAAACATGCTGGATCTCCATGGGAAATCGGTTTGGCTGAAACTCAGCAAACTCTAGTTCTTAATAACCTGCGCTCACGTATTGCTCTGCAAGTTGATGGTGGCTTGCGCACCGGTCGTGATGTCATTATCGGCGCGTTACTTGGTGCTGATGAGTTTGGCTTTGCGACAGCGCCGCTTATTGCTGCTGGTTGTTTGATGATGCGTAAGTGTCACCTTAATACCTGCCCTGTTGGTATTGCGACGCAAGACCCGGTTCTTCGCAAGCGCTTTAAAGGACAACCTGAGCATGTGATTAACTACTTCTTCTTTGTTGCTGAAGAAGCAAGAGCGTTAATGGCTGAACTTGGTGTGAAGTCACTCACTGAGCTTGTTGGTCACTCTGAGTATCTTGAAAAAGACGCAGCGATTGATCATTGGAAAGCACAAGGCCTTGACTTCACGAAACTCTTCCACCGCCCAGAGGTTGGAGAAGAGATTGGTATTCACCATAGTGAATTACAAAAACATATGATTGACGACATTCTTGATCGCAAACTTATTGAGTTGGCCAAACCTGCTATTGAAGATGGCAAGGCGGTGAAGCTTGATTTACCGATTACGAATATTGATCGCTCTGCTGGTACGATGCTTTCTGGTGAAATTGCTAAGATTCATGGCGCTAAGGGGTTACCTGATGATTCTATTTGGGCAACTCTTCGCGGTACTTGTGGCCAAAGCTTTGGTGCTTTTGTTGCCCAAGGTGTGACGCTTGATCTTATCGGTGTTGGTAATGACTATGTTGGTAAAGGTCTCTCTGGTGGTCGTTTGATTGTTCGCCCGCCGGTTGAATCAGGCATTGTTCCTGAAGAGAGTATTATTGTTGGTAATACTGTTCTTTATGGTGCAATTGCTGGTGAAGCTTATTTCCGCGGGGTTGCTGGTGAGCGCTTTGCTGTTCGTAACTCTGGTGCGATTGCTGTTGTTGAAGGCACTGGTGATCATGGCTGTGAGTATATGACTGGCGGCATTGTGGTTGTGCTTGGTGAGACGGGCCGTAACTTTGCGGCTGGTATGTCTGGCGGTATTGCTTATGTGTTTGATGAAAACGATGACTTTGAGCGCCGCTGTAACTTAGCGATGGTTGATCTTGAGCCGATTGTTCAAGAAGAAGAAAGCCATGCGGCTACTCATCAATCTGGTGATTTGGAATCACATGGCCTGGTTGATGTGATGCATGACATGACAAAAATGGATGCTGAACGTCTTTATCAGCTGATTGAACGTCATGCGCATTACACTGGCTCTAGCCGTGCAAAAGACATTTTAGATAATTGGGAAGCTAACCTTTCTAAATTTGTGAAAGTTATGCCTGTTGAATATAGACGCGCTTTGATGGAAATGTCGCGCCAACAGTCTACTTCAGAAGGTGAATTAGAAATCGGTTTAAGAGGGGACAAGTAATGGGTAAAGTTACTGGATTTCTGGAAATTGAAAAACAAGACCGCTCTTATAAGCCAGCGTCTGATCGTATTCGTCATTATGATGAGTTTGTTATTCCGCTTTCTGAGGAGCAAGTGAAGGGACAAGCTGCCCGCTGTATGGATTGCGGTATCCCGTTTTGCCACACAGGCTGCCCGGTGAATAACCAAATTCCTGATTGGAATGATCTTGTTTATAATGATGATTGGAAGACCGCTTCTGATAATCTGCACTCAACCAATAACTTCCCTGAGTTTACAGGCCGTATTTGCCCCGCCCCGTGTGAGGCTGCGTGTACGCTGAACTTGGAAGAAATGCCTGTTTCGATTAAAACAGTTGAATGTGCGATCGTTGATAAAGCTTGGGAAAATGGTTGGGTTAAACCAATTGAAGCCCCTTCTCAATCAGGTAAGCGTGTTGCTGTTGTAGGTGCTGGTCCAGCTGGTATGGCCGCGGCTCAACAGTTAGCGCGTGCTGGTCATGATGTTCATCTTTATGAAAAGAACAATAAAGTTGGTGGCCTGCTTCGTTATGGTATCCCAGACTTTAAACTTGATAAGAAACTGATTGATCGCCGTGCCGGCCAAATGGAACAAGAAGGTGTGACCTTCCATACAGGCGTGAATATCGGCGTTGATAAATCTATTGAAGATCTGCGTGATGAGCATGATGCGCTTCTGCTAACAGGGGGCTCTGAAAGCCCACGTGATTTACCAATTCCTGGGCGTGAGCTACATGGTGTTCATTTTGCGATGGATTTTCTCACCCAGCAGAACCGCCGTGTGTCGAATGAGCCTATCACGCAATATGAGCCTATTTTAGCTGAAGGTAAGCATGTTGTTGTTATTGGTGGTGGTGATACAGGCTCTGACTGTATTGGTACTTCAATTCGTCAAAATTGTCTTTCTGTTACGCAATTAGAAATCATGCCTAAACCACCAGAAGCTGAAGACAAGCTAATGACATGGCCTCACTGGCCTTTGAAGATGCGTACCTCTACAAGCCAAGCTGAAGGAGCAGAGCGTGACTGGTCTGTCATGACATCCTCTTTTGAGGGTAGTGCTGGTAAAGTTACTGCCATTAACTGCGTGCGCGTTGATGAAAAGTTACAAGCTGTTGAGGGATCTGATTTTGAACTTAAAGCTGATCTGGTTCTACTGGCTATGGGTTTTGTAAATCCGGTTCATGAAGGCATGATCAATGCGTTAGGTGTTGATCTTGATGGACGCGGTAATGTTTTAGCGAATGTGCAAGATTATAAAACAAGCCAAGATGGTGTTTTTGCTGCTGGTGATATGCGGCGCGGCCAATCACTGGTTGTTTGGGCCATTCGTGAAGGCCGACAAGCTGCCAAAGCAGTTGATGAATATCTGACTGGATCTTCAATCTTACCACGATAAGATGATCATAAGTTTTAAGAAAAAAAAGCCCGAACCTTTTAGGTTGCGGGCTTTTTTAATTCCAATGAACAATAGATTTAATTGGTTTTTTGTTCCTGCTCTTTTTTGGCAGGGGGCGATGGTGGAATCCACGTAAAGTGATCTGCCCTGCCTGATTTTGATTGCAGGGCATCACCTCTCACTAGCAATTTGTAATATGGTGTTTGCGTAAGAGGAATGCGTCTATTGTCATTGTTGCCAATGACTTGTCTTGAGACAGATGATAAAGATAAGCCAATACTCTCTCCGCTAATTTCGCTTAAGACTTCAGCTCCATTAATGTCGCCATCAGCACTGGACGAATTTGATGACCGTCTTGTTATTGAAAATGCTGCAGCTGGAATTGCAGGCCGCACAATTTGCAATGTCACTTCTCTTCCTGTACCTGACTTATCAGAATCAAGGGTGATGGAGGAATGTTTTGCTGTATCATATTTATTGCGCTGAAGGCCGACACCTGAGAGCTGCTTAATTTTGTTTTTCAGTTCTTTGCCTTGATTTCTTGCCAGTAGGGCCGCTCGTCGTCGTCTATTTTTTGGATCATCAAGAGCGTGTTTTTGTAAAAGATAATCTTGTTCTGAGCTATCTCCAAAAAGTGGGAGGTCTCTTTCAGCTTTTGCTTCTCTTAAATCTTTTTGTATGAAACGGTATACAAAGTGGCCTAGTTTTTCATAGCCAGCTCGTGTGAAGTAAAGCCCGTCTTTTGGTCTCAGCAATCTAATTTTGCCGTTTAAATCTGGTCCATATTGAGTGTATTGGCCATCTTCATTGGCAAAGTGTAACCAATTGTCGATATATTTAACTCTAGCACTCCCCGTTTGGCTTCTGGCTACTTCATTGATAATTTTCAAACCGGCTGCTGTTTTGGGGCCTCTTACAATTGGCAGCCCAACCCAATAGGTTGCGATTTTTTTTGCTGCTAGTTTTCTCAATAATCTTGTGATGTTTTTTCGATATTGGCTTCGCCATTCTGGCGTATCCATATTAAACCATTTGCCATTGATTTTAATGGGTCGCCTATCACCAAAGCCAATCATAATAACTGCGGCCTCATACACTCTTTTATTCAAGAGCTGATCGACCTTACTTAACCAGCTGGTACGGTTTCTTTGTAGCAAGCGCGCTTTATATGAAACTTCTCTGAATAGATTGATTTTCTTATTAGCTGCTGTTGCTGAGCGCAGGCCTAATGAAAGACCATCAGCATAGCCATCACCGATGACTAAAATTTTGTAAGTACCGCCAGCTGGAAAGGGTGTGAGGTAAGAAGATGAAACTGATTCAGCTGCTTGGAGATTTGTAGCAAAAAGAGACCAAACGAGCCCTAACACGCCTAATAAGGGCATGATTGTTCGAATGATATGTCTTTTACTCATTGTCATTGTTTCATTTAATCTTGTTTTCTAGCTGCAGGCATAGAAAAACTAACTGCTTTTAATATTGTCTCAACCGTTGAAGAACGGCGTAGCTTGGGTAACCATCAGCTGGTAAACCGTTTCTTCTTTGAAACGCTCTTAGCGCTCTTTTGGTCGATTTGCCAATTTTACCGTCTATTTTGCCAATTTTATAGCCCTTTCGAGCTAAAAGACGTTGTAGTTCTTTTTGCTCCACATATTTTAGCTTTTTATCTGATTTGGGCCATGGTTTTACGAAAGGTCCGTAACCTAATAATCGATCTCCTAAATGCCCGACAGCCAATGCATAAGAGACAGAGACGTTATAACGCATAATAACACGGAAATTTTTGAGCATCAAAAAGGCAGGCCCATTAGCGCCAGCTGGCATGATTAACTCAGCTACATCATCCGGTCTTGGAAACTGCCTACCATTGACACGCTTAATACCATAGCGCTGCCATTGCCTGATTGTTTTCTTTATTCCTCTACCGGAGCGATAATAGTCATAGCCTTGAGGTATTTGAACTTCATAGCCCCAGGTCTTTCCTGTTTGCCAACCTGCACGTTTTAAATAATTGGCTGTGGATGCCAGAGCGTCACTGACGGAATTCCAAATATCTCTTTTGCCATCTCCGGTAAAATCCACGGCATAATGATTATAGGTCACGGGGATAAATTGTGTGTGCCCCATAGCGCCTGCCCAAGAGCCCTTAAACTGCTTAAGTGGAATATCTCCGCGCTGGATGATTTTTAAAGCTGCGATCAGTTGTTTGCGGCCATATTTGGTGCGTTTTCCTCTAAAGGCCATAGTAGCTAAGGATTTGATGACGTCCTTCTTACCCTTGTTTTGACCAAAGGTGCTCTCTAAGCCCCAAATGGCTAGTAAGATTTGTTTTTCTACGCCGTATTTTTTTTCAATTTTTTCTAAAATTTCCGCGCGCGCGCTCAATTCTTTTTGGCCAAGCTCTAACCTTTTCTCAGAGACCGCGCGTTCTATATACGACCAAACAGGTGTGACAAACTCTGGCTGATTCTTTTGGGCTTTTTTGACTTCAGCATCCAATTTAATGCCGGTGAAGGCTTTTACAAATACATCACGTTTGATCCCAGCTTTGCGAGCTGTATGCCAGAAATTATCTAGAAATGTGTAGAAGTCTGCGTTTCTATTCGCTTTTGCTGTATTTGTATTCAAGAAGACGAGTGAGATGAAGAGCAAAAGAGATACTATGAATTTTGACTGTATTGTATTTTTTTGAACTAGATTGGTTTTGAGTATCATATTTTAGCTATTTCCAATTCACCCAGACAACTTGGTTCTATTTAGCAAGGGTTATTATTTTTAGTTTGTTATTTTGCTTTAGTTTATCTCATGAGCTTCCAATCGAAAAGACTAGGAAAATCACTAATTACTCATACTCATATCGCACTGGAATACATAATGAATTTGGCATTTTATAGGCTAACTATTCATAGACTGTCATCTACGGTCTAATCGCGCTTGGCTTTTTGTAATAGTTGCAGTGTTTTCTTACTTGGAAAACAACTCTGCTGCACTTGTTGCTTTTGCTCAAATTTGCCGATGCCTCTTCTTGTTTTACCGCCAAAAAGACCATCAGGTGTTTCATCTGAGGCCCCTATTCTTTTTAAGTGAATTTGCATTTCGCAAATGCGTTTGCGTGTAAAATTAAAAGTATCTTTAAGTGGCCAGCCCCCTTTAAAGTTACAGCCCTTCGAGCCACCATTACAATAAATTTTATTTCCTAATTGGCCGACAAAAAGAGCATATAGGTCTGCTTTGTTGTATCTTCTGAAAACTTCAAAATTTTCAAATACGAGAAACTTCGGCCCTTTTAATCCAGCGGGTGCCATGAACTGAGCAAGCAAAGTCTCATCAGGGAATGATTGTGGTTTACCATGTGCGCCTCTTACTCGGCGCACGCCTTGGGCTAACCATTCACTTACTGGCTTGCGGCTTTTAGGGCCCTCTTGCCAACATAGGAAACCGGGCGGGACTTCAACTTCATAGCCCCAGGTTTGGTTTTGTTGCCAGCCAATGCCTTTTAAATAATTCGCAGCTGAAGCAACGGCGTCTGGTATATTTGACCAGATATCTTTGCGGCCATCGCCATCCCAATCAACGGCATATTGCTCAAACACATCGGGCGTGAACTGAGGGTAGCCGGTTGCGCCTGCGAAAGAGGTTTTATAATCCTTTATGGCTATATGGCCGTCATCAATGAATTTTAAAGCGCTAAGTAAGTTCTTTGTGTGTTGCTCGCGTTTTTCAGGGGCGCTGGCATAGGCAAGGGAAAGAAGGGTTTTTATACCGTCATATCTGTTTTTGGCCGCACCAAAGGCTGTCTCTCTACCCCAAATGCCAAGAACTGCACGAATATCAACCCCGTAAGTTTCTTCTATTTTTTTGAAGGTTTTACCATATTTCTTTTTCAGGCGTTTTCCTCTTGTCACAAGAGAGCTCATATGTTTTTTCGGGAAATATTTGGTTGGAAAAAGAAACTCGCTTTGTCTTGGACGATAGCACGAAAGAGGTAACCCATTTTTGATGATGGGTTTTATGGACTTTTTATTCTTTTGTTTTTCTTGAGCTCTTTTAATTTGCTCCCAGGCTTTAAGTGTACGAACGCGGGGAAGTTTATAATTGGGCTCTGTTTTTGTTATCGCTCTTTCAAAGGTGGATTTTCTAATTTTTAATTGTTTGGCTTGTTGCCAGAGCTGTTTTTTCCATTCCGTTAAGTTTGGGTCTGATTTTATTTCAGCAAGGGGAGTGGCATTGAGATTTGTTTGAGGCACAATAGTTAGTGTTATGGCTAAAGCTATAGAAAGAGATAGCAGGCATTGTTTCAATCTTTTCAATCGTAATACAGTTTGCATCTGTGCCTCGTTACATTTTAATTTGGATCATCCAACAAATTAAAGCCCTGGAAGATGAAAAAGTCTTCCAGGGCAATTTATCGAATTCATGTCTTTTTGAAAAGTAATGAGTAACTATAGCACTTGGTTATTAAGATGCTTTTCTCAACGAGTTCAATTTCTCTTCCCAAGCAAGTGCGTGAGACACGATCGTGTCCAGATCATCATATTCAGGGCTCCAACCCAATTCGCTTCGGATAAGATTAGATCCTGCGACCAGCTCTGCGGGGTCACCTGGACGACGGTCTCCCATATGAACAGTGAAGTCTTGGCCTGAAGCACGTTTGACCGCGTCAATCACCTCTAATACTGAGAAGCCTTTGCCATAACCGCAATTATAAACCCTGCTTTCACCGCCCTTTTTCAAATGATCTAGAGCCATGCAATGGGCTGTCGCAAGATCTGTGACATGGATATAATCTCGGATACAAGAGCCGTCATTCGTTGGATAATCCGTTCCAAAAACGCTCATTTCATTACGCGATCCGTGAATAATTTCTGAGGCAACTTTAATCAAATGAGTGGCTTTAGGGGTTGATTGACCTGTGCGCCCTTTTGGATCGGCGCCTGCTACATTAAAATATCTCAAAGCTACATAATTTAGATCAGTGGCAAACGCTGTATCTTTCAGCATATATTCGGTCATCAACTTGGATGTTCCATAAGGCGAGATTGGAGCTTTGACCGCATCCTCAGTTACGGGATTAACTTCTGGCATTCCATAAACTGCAGCTGTTGAAGAGAAAATGAAATTTTTCACGTCATTTTCAACGGCGCAAGCAATCAGGTCTCTCGATTTACATGTGTTGTTTAGATAATAACCAAGAGGGTCTTCAATTGATTCTGGAACAACGATTGAACCTGCGAAATGGATGATGGCTGTAATATTGCGTGTTTGAATGATGGTTGAGACCAAATCTTTATTCGCTATATCGCCAACAACCAATTCAGCACCTTCTGGAATGGCCCATTCAAACCCTGTGCTTAAGTTATCCAGGACAACCACTTCTTCGCCTCTTTCACGAAGTGCCAAGCCCGTGTGACTACCAATATATCCTGCGCCACCAGTTACCAAGATTGCCATATTAAACCTCTTAACCCTTATTATTCATGAGTATTTTTATTTCAGTCCCATGATTTAATTTATAACAGCCTGTTCTATTTAACTATTTTTTTATATAGTCGATAAATACTCATCTTTGAGATAAAATTATTCATATTTCCAAAAATGAGCTCTTAATTACATCTGAAATGTTTCATACACTTAAATTTGAAACATAGTTTTTTATAAAACTGTTACTCTTTATCATAGAGGAATTAATTCACAGTTTAATTCTCAACTTTACATTTTTATATGGTAAACAATTGGTAAGTTTAAAGGGCTTCGTTGCCCATTGTTTTTTTGTTGTAGCTTCATTAGTTTAGCAATTCAAATTTTAGATATATTAAAGGGGTAAAGAATTGGGAACGATCAAACCAATAAGAAAAGCGATATTACCTGTTGCCGGACTTGGCACACGCTTTCTTCCTGCAACCAAAGCAATGCCTAAAGAGATGCTCACCATTGTTGATCGGCCTATTATCCAACATGTGGTAGATGAGGCAAAAGCAGCTGGTATTGAGCATTTTATTTTCGTCACTGGACGAAACAAAACCGTGATTGAAGATCACTTTGATAAGCAAGTTGAACTTGAATCTACTTTGAAAGAACGCGGTAAATTCGAGCAGTTAAAAATGCTTAACGATCTTCTTCCTGAGGCCGGTCAAACAAGTTACACAAGACAGCAGTCTCCTTTAGGTCTAGGTCATGCCGTTTGGTGTGCGCGTGATTTGGTCGGTGATGAACCTTTTGCACTACTCTTACCTGACGTTTTGGTACAAGCACCTGAGAAAGGTTGCCTTTCTCAAATGATGGATATTTACAATGAAACAGGCGGTAATGTGCTGGCCGTTGAAGAAGTTGCCCCTGAAGATACTTCAAGTTATGGCGTTGTTAGCCTTGGTGAAGATAAAGGCTCTACACTTACCATCAATGGCATGGTTGAAAAACCTGATCCAGGTAAAGCCCCTTCAAACCTTATTATTATGGGACGCTATATTTTACAGCCTGAAGTGTTTGATATTCTCGCCACGCAAACTCAAGGGGCTGGCAACGAAATACAAATTACTGATGCCATGCAAACCTTGATGGAAAAACAAGAGTTTTATGCTTGCCAGTATGAAGGCCGTAGTTTTGATTGTGGGTCTAAGGTTGGGTTCCTTGCAGCGAATGTGGCATTTGCATTAGAGAGAGAAGACATCGGCCCTTCTTTTAAAGACGCCATTAAAAAATTGGTCGATTAGGTCTTATAAAGATTTATTAGATAATAAAGCCCGCCTTACTCTTTTAATGAGTAAGGCGGGCTTTATTTTTTGTTTTTTTATGGTCTTAGATTTAAACCAATTCTGAATTGGTTTTCTTGATAGTCACCGCCATCATTTGTGCTGACATCAGTGAATTCGTAACCAGCGATTAATCGTGCATGGCGATTGAAGATATATTCCAGCGTAAGTTCAGCCGTTAGCGTTTTTTGAGATTGATCGATCCCTTCAAAAATTTCTTCTTCGTGGCTTAGGGCTGCGTTCATTCGTATCTTCGGTTGGAAATAATGATTGAGCGCGATTGAATAATTTGTTTCTTCAACAGCGATTGTTCCTGCAATATCTGTTGCGTCATAAGACTTTGATGTTGATAGCGTCCAGGTTGTTTGTCTTGTCGGGCGGAAATTTAATGAGGCTTCATATACCAAATCTTCCACATCGATAAAGCGTGCGTCATCAGCAAAGAGAGCTTGATAACCTACACTTGCTTCAAAACGAATTTTTGATGTGAGATCGTGAATTAATCCCACCCGATAGTTTTGCTCATCACTTCCTCTTTGAAAGCCATCATCATCTTGGGCTGCATCATAATCACGCTCGATATAATTCCCCTCTACATAGACATAAAGACCTGAGTGGAATGTATAGGCTAGACGCGCTGTTATGCTATTTTCAGTGTAATCTTGATCATCATTATTGATATTATTGCCTAACGCATCTGTAACATCTTCATAATCAAACTCTGTCATTGTGCCTGTTAAACGAAGGGTGGTTTTGTTCCATTCATGGTTATAGATGGCTGAGAGAAACAATGTGTCTAGATTGGCGAGCTCAGCATCACTGTTTAAATTATCAATATCACCGCGACTATCTTGTGTTTGCTCTTTTCTAACCTGTAGTTCTAGAAAATGGTTGTTTTGAATATCGATCCGACCAGTTGCAGAAACTAGAAACTCATCAATATTTTCGCTGGAAAGTTCTTCATAATAACTCTTGGTTATTTGTCCTTGCAGTTGCAAACTATGTCTTGCCCAATCAGATTGCATGACAATGTTTGGTATAATTTCTAGCGCTTCATCACCAGGACCATTTTGAACAGATGCTGTTGGGTTGTCGCTATAAATGCCAGTAATTGTCACTTCGGGGAATATGAGGAATGAGCCAACACGCTTGCCTTCAGCTGCATAGGTGTCTTCCAACTCATTATTGCGGATTGAGCCTGTGATATCGTTATTATTTGCAAAGTTTAATTCTGCCTGATTTTGAGCAGCTTGCTGAAGAGCATTTCCTTGCCCCTGCCTTAAAGCTTGTCTTTGACCTAACCTGCCTTGTTGACGTTGCGCGTTTCTTCTTTGTTGCTGGCGATTGTTTTGATTATTTGCTTGTCTCACATCGCGGTTACGTGGGTTGATATCCCTTGGTTGCTCCTGATCATCTTCTAGCTCACGTTCAGCTGCGAGGAATTCTTCTTCAAAACGATCTTCTTCATTTTGGTCGTTATTATTTTCTCCCTCAAGTTCAGCAATGGCATCACGGTCTTCGATCGTATCCTGATTTAGCGGCTGGTCTCCCCTATTCTCTCTATTGCCTGCAGATAGTTCTAATAGATTATTGTCTCTACGGCCTCTGCCTCTTCGGCGTTCTGTATTAATTTCAATATTGCGTAGCTCGCCGCCATTGGGTTCGAAGCGATCTTGCCTTCTTCTTGCCGCAAAGGGGTTGTCTTCAAATTCTGAGCCGCGATCAGTTGCTTCTATTCTATTTTCTCTTGTTGCCCGGTCTTGCTCGTAAGTGGTTAAAGGCTGGGTAAAACGATCATCATAAACTGAGTTTGCACCCTCTCTTCTTGAAAGAGGGTTATCTCTTGTTTGCTGTTCTGGGATTCCTTCTGAGCGAGTGCGGTATTGCTCGAGCTCATTTCTGAACTGACGTTCAGCTTCTTGTGTGAAAGGTCTGACTTCTTGAGCGCCGGCTATGTTTGTCAAAAACGAACTGGCCACAAGGCAAAAACACAGGCCTTTTAGCCATTCACTAAGTTTTAATTTTGACCAGCCGAAACTTTGGCACTTCATATTAACACCTTTAACGCAACATTAAACGCAACCATTCCTTCCTAAAGTGCCTAATTATGGTTAACGGAGAGTTATTTTTCTTGTACAGAATTGGTTCTGAGGCCATTATTTACGCTTAATTTAGACTATGATATTTGAATGGTCATTTTTATTAGGATTTAACCGCTGATGACAATTTCATTGCAGGAAGATAATCAAAAACAAATGGATAGTACTGCACAACCCCGCCAAGCTGTCGCTTCAGCTCTTCGTACCATTGATTGTGAGATTGATGGCTTATCTGAATTGCGGGCTCTTTTATCAAACGGGCTTGGAGACGTGTTTTCTGAAGCTATTTCCCTTATTCAAGATGCTTCGGGCCGTGTCATCATTAGTGGGATTGGTAAAAGCGGGCACATTGGCCAGAAAATAGCAGCAACTTTTGCCTCCACTGGAACACCTGCCTTTTTCGTTCACCCAAGTGAAGCCAGTCATGGTGATTTGGGGATGATTACCAAGGATGACATTATACTTGCGCTTTCTTGGTCAGGCGAGACAACAGAACTTACCAGCATCATCAATTATGCCCAGCGGTTTCGAGTACCGCTTATTTCCATTACCTCCCGCTCTGAAAGTGCTTTGGGACAAAATTCTGATGTTGCCTTGGTTCTTCCACGTGTGAAGGAAGCTTGTCCGCATGGGTTGGCCCCTACAAGCTCAACAGCCATGCAATTGGCTCTTGGAGATGCTCTTGCAATTGCTCTTTTAGAAGCAAAAGGCTTTACTGCTACGGATTTTAAGACATTTCATCCTGGCGGTCAGCTTGGGGCGAGCTTAAAGCATGTCAGCGACTTAATGCATCAGGGTGACCGCTTACCACTTGTTAACGAAACATTACTCATGAGCGAAGCTTTGGTGACGATGTCAGAAAAAAGCTTTGGCTGTCTTGGTGTTGTGAATAATGAAGGACACCTCTTGGGTGTGATCACAGATGGTGATTTACGGCGGAATATGGATGCTGACCTCCTCAATAGGACCGCTTCTGATATTATGAAGAAAGAGCCAATAACCATCACAGAGACAATGCTCGCTAGTGCCGCTTTAGAGCAGATAAACTCATCCAGCATTACGTCTTTATTCGTGGTTAAAGATAAAACACCGGTTGGGATCATTCATATTCATGATCTGCTTCGTGCTGGAGTTGCTTAGTTTTCTCTCACGATTTTTGTTTGCGCTTCAGGTTGCCCACTAGCAACCGCGCTATTCCTCGCTATGCTCGAGCCTCCGAGGGGCGGCGCTTTCTTGCGATCAGCTTATCTGTGCTCGCAAAGCTCCGCTCAGGCTGATCTCGTGCGTCGGGCTGCGCTGGCGCTTCGCCATGTCCTGACGCCGAAAAGGCGTCACTCCTTCTTTGTCTAAAACATTCTGAGACGTTTTCTTTCATTGTCAGGCACCTCTGTTTCTCTTTTTTAATGTGCCTTCAGTTGACTACACAGCATCCGCATTAACTGTTTCATTTTGAAGCAGAATTTTCGCCAATATTAACCAACTTGCTTTAACCTTAATTCATAACACTTCGCTATAGTTAACCCTAATTGAATGGTGCGGATGACTTAAAAATTCGCGAGTATAAGCGGATGCATTTTGGGCATCTGAAGCTCAAAAATGGTTGGGGTTAGTATTATGGATTTAGCGACAATTATCGGTTTGATCGGCGGCATTGGCATTGTTGTTTATGCTATTTTGTCCGGTGGTACACTTGATACATTTGTGAACGTTCCCTCTCTTCTCATTGTGTTTGGTGGTGGATTTGCGGCAACGATTATGCGCTTCCCTCTTTCGAACACTATGACATCTCTTGTACTTGGTGCGAAAGCTTGCTTCACACATAAAGCACAAAGCCCTGTTGAGATGACAGATGAAATTTGTAACCTTGCTGAAATTATCCGTAAAGAAGGCCCGCTTGGTTTAGAGGGTGTTGATATTACAGATGAGTTTTTAAGCAAAGGCACACAATATGTGGCTGATGGGTATGACATTGAATTTATGCGCGAAACTATGGAAAAAGAACGTGACCTTTATTTAGAGCGTCTTGACGAAGCCCAGCGCTTTTATAAAATGCTTGGTGATGCTGGCCCCGCTTTTGGTATGATTGGTACGATCGTTGGTCTGGTGCAGATGCTTTCAGCCATGGATGACCCTGCTGCGATTGGTCCTGCGATGGCGGTTGCTCTGTTGACGACCCTTTATGGCGCGATGATGGCCAACCTTATTTGTCTGCCTATGGCTGACAAACTTTCTAATAAAATTGCAATTGAAGAGCTGAACCAATCTCTTGTGATTGATGGTGTGATGCAACTTCGCGAAAATAAAGCGCCTGCGCTTATTCGTGAAATGCTCGAGGCTTATATGACTGCTGCTCAGAAATCAACAGCTGAAGCGGCGGCAGCGGCCTAAAGCTGAACAAAGACGATTGATTTAAAAGTTTATTATTTAGTGAGTATTTGCAATGGGTAAGAAAAACAAAGGTGGAGGAGGTGGCGTCCCGGATTATATGGTCACATTTGCTGACCTTATGTCTATCCTTGTGTGCTTCTTCGTTCTGCTGATCTCATTTTCTATTCAAGATAAGCAAAAGCTGCAAGTTGTTGCTGGTTCGATGAAGGATGCCTTTGGTGTTCAATTTGTGAACCGCAAAGCTGGTATGATTGAACTTGAAGGTGCCCCTATTCGTCAATATGTGAAGAAAGTGGCTCCGGTCGCTTCAGAAAATGAAACTGAATATGCTGAAATTCGCCATGATGAGCGAACCAAGCAAGGGCCTGAAGCCAACACGCATGATATTGAGAAAAACGATATTGAACGCCCGCGGCAATTTGCGCTAGCAGCTGCATCACTGCGGCAAGCCTGGCAAGAGATGCCTGAGATTAGTCATCTCTCAAGCCATATTATGGTTGAAGAGTCACCTGAGGGTTTACATATTCAACTGATTGATCAAGAAGCACGCTCTATGTTTCCCGCTAGCTCAAGCCGACCTTATGAGCATACAAGGAAATTGCTGGCAACTATGGCACCGATTATTAAACGCTTGCCAAACCGTATTAAGTTAATGGGGCATACAGATGCAAACCGTCTGTACAAGACACCCGGTTTTACATTGTGGGATTTATCCGCTGATAGAGCGAAAGCTACGCGGACTATATTAGCTGAAAATGGCATTCCCCATGATCGCTTTTTTGAAGTGGGCGGCAAAGCCGATATCGAACCGCTTTTCCCAGAAGACCCCTTCTTAGCGGCGAATAGACGGATTTCGATTTTAATTATGTCTGAAAACCCACCAATACCGGTTGGACATAGTTTAAAGATTAAGGGAAGCGAAAAATAAAGAATTAACTTTGGAGTTGATGTGATCCCATCCCCCCCCATCCAATCACATTAACGCCAGATAGATACAGCGGTGAGACTTATTCTCCCCCCCTGACCCCCAATAGGTCTCACCGTTGTATTCTCTCTTTTTCTCTCACGGCAACTACAAACGCTATCGCGTTTGTGCCTACGAGGTGCGGCGCAACGCGCCGGGCTACGCTGATGCTTCGCCATGTCCTGACGCCGAAGGGGCGTCACTCCTTCTTCGTGTAAAACCTTTTGAGATGTTTTCTTCTGATAGCTATTCCTTGCTACGCTCGGACTGAAGTCCTTCTTCGTATAGCTATAGTGGAGTTGCGGCTGAATTAGCTGTTAAGCGCTATCACTTGTTGATAGTCCGATTGGAATAACAATTTTGCAGGATGCTTAAGAAGCGAGTTCTTGTTGTTGGGTATGTCTCACGCTGTCGAGAGCGGCATTATAGACTTCAAGCCCAGCGCCTTCTTTGTTGGCTTCTGTTGAGAGAATGCGGCGGTAAGCCCGTGCATTTGCTTCACCATGGAAGAGCCCCAGCATATGACGGGTGATCTGGTGCAACCTTGTGCCCTTCTCTAGCTCCCTTTCAATATATGGGATCATAGCTTCAGCAATATCAAAACGAGATTTTTTATCCGGATATTCAAAGAACATGCGTTTATCGACGCGCTCTAAAATATAAGGGGTGTGGTATGCCGCACGTCCCATCATCACGCCGTCAACTTTTTCTAAATGGTCAGAAGCTTGCTCTAAGGTTTCAATGCCACCATTGATGATGATTGTCAGCTCTGGATGTTCGGCTTTTAATTTATAAACCCGCTCATAATTTAAGGGGGGGACTTCTCTATTTTGTTTGGGGCTTAGACCTTGCAACCAGGCTTTCCTTGCGTGGATAATAAATGTTGTAACACCCGAGCCTTTCACAATATCTATAAAATTCTGTAAGCCTTCATCATCATCCATGTCATCAACACCGATGCGGCATTTCACAGTAACAGGCATGTCGGCAACTTCATCAATCGCTGTCATGCACTCTCTTACCAACTCTGGCTCGCGCATCAAACAGGCGCCAAACGCCCCGTTTTGAACACGGTCAGAGGGGCATCCAACATTTAAGTTGATTTCATCATAGCCAAATTCATTGGCTATCTCTGTGGCTTCTTGTAATTTTTCAGGATCTGAGCCACCTAATTGCAAAGCAAGGGGGTGTTCTTCTTTTGAAAACCCTAATAGTCTCTCTTGATCTCCATGGATGATCGCATCTGCTGTCACCATTTCTGTATAAAGGAGCGCTCGTGAGGAAATTGTCCGGTGAAAAAAACGGCAATGCCTGTCGGTCCATTCCATCATGGGTGCGATAGAAAATTTATATGCGGGCGTTTTTTTCATCTTGTGCTTGCTTATGTCTAACTTGAATTACAGAATCACTAATTATTATAGCGGAATATCATGGTTAGATTACAGCCTAATTTTACCTAGCTTCTTTTCTGCTTATCCTTGCGAACTTATTGGGTTTTTATGCCTTCTAGATTTTTCAGCTCTTCTTCTTTTGCTTCCAAGATGCAATCGCACAATTCTCGCACAGCCCCCTTACCGCCAGATTGGCTTGTAATAAAATGAGCTGCTTCTTTGACCTTTTTCACAGCGTTTGGTACAGCGATAGCACATCCAACAATTTCTAAGAGGGAGAGATCGTTTACATCATCAGCGATGTGAGCGGTTTCACTCAAATCAATTGAGAGCTCTTTGGTCAACTCTTCGATTTTTTGTCTTTTGTCTGTGATCCCCATTAAGCAATAATCAATACCCAAAACCTCAGCTCTTGATTGAATGATCTTGTTGTTACTCATGGTCACAAAACAGGTCTTAATGCCGATTTTCTGGATGAGTTTAATGCCCATACCATCGAGTACATTAAACTTCACCATCACTTGGCCTTCTGGCCCATAGTACAATCCACCATCGGTCATAACGCCATCAATGTCGCAACAGAGGAGTTTTATCGATTTCAGTACCTTTAGACCGTCTTTACTAGATATTAGTTTGGGCCCAGAATTATTTTGCATTTCTCTAATGTTCTCCAAGAGTTAACTGTCTTTACTGTCAAATGGCCGAAAAATTGATCAATTTTCTTTATCACATAAATTATAAGTTTTACGGATTTTCACAGTGAAATTACTTGTTCTACGTTTAAAAATTGGCCACTATGGCCGCTCTCAACACATATAAATTAAATATTTCGCCTTCAGCTAGGACTTTTACTATGCGCACAGATACCCCACCCGTCATTCATTTGAAAGATTATAAACCAAGTGCTTATCTCATTGATGAAGTCTCGCTTGATTTTGCCCTTTCTCCGAAGGCAACAAAAGTTGTATCAAACTTAAAAATGCGCCCTAACCCTGCCTCTGATGAGAGCGGTGCTGAGTTGGTTTTAGATGGTGAGCTTTTGAAACTCAATTCGCTTAAGCTTGATGGCGCTGTTCTCAAAGCGGATGAGGATTACAAAGTTGGTGATGAAACGCTGACAATTTTTAAACTACCCAATAAAGCGTTTCACTTAGAAATTAAAACCACTTGTAACCCGGAAGCCAATAAAGCGCTTTCTGGGCTGTATCGCTCTTCAGGGAATTATTGCACACAATGTGAAGCTGAAGGTTTCCGTCGGATTACTTATTATCTCGATCGCCCGGATGTGATGGCGGTCTTTACTGTACGAGTTGAAGGCTCAAAAGAAGATAACCCAGTTTTGTTATCTAATGGCAACTTAGTCGAACAAGGTGATGGGAAATCAGCTGATACTCATTACACGCTTTGGCATGACCCCCACCCAAAGCCTGCTTATTTATTTGCCCTTGTTGGTGGTGACTTAGCTGTTGTTAAAGATAGCTTTACAACAGAGTCCGGTCGGCAAGTTGAACTTGGCATTTATGTTGAACACGGCAAAGAAGATCGCTGTGAATGGGCGATGGATAGTTTGAAGCGCTCAATGAAATGGGACGAAGAGCGCTTTGGGCGTGAATATGATCTCGATATTTTCAATATTGTTGCCGTTTCTGACTTTAATATGGGAGCGATGGAAAATAAGGGACTGAATATCTTTAATGATAAGCTCATTCTCGCGCGCCCTGATACAGCTACTGACAATGACTATATGGCCATTGAATCTGTAATTGCGCATGAATATTTCCACAACTGGACCGGCAACCGTATCACGTGCCGTGACTGGTTTCAGCTTTGCTTAAAAGAAGGTTTGACCGTTTACCGGGATCAGGAATTTTCTGCTGATGAGCGTAACCGGACTGTACAACGGATTTTGGAAGTGCGCCGTTTGAAAGCCGTGCAATTCCCTGAAGATGGTGGTCCTCTTTCTCACCCTGTTCGCCCAAGCAGCTATATTGAGATCAATAATTTCTACACCGCAACGGTTTATCAAAAAGGTGCTGAACTTTGCCACATGATTGAGACCATTGTTGGTGTTAAAGGTTTCCGCAAGGGGATGGACCTTTATTTCAAACGCCATGATGGGGAAGCAGCGACAGTTGAAGATTTTATTTCTTCTATGGCTGATGCGAACAAAGTTGACCTGTCTCAATTTGCGACTTGGTATAATCAATCAGGAACACCTGAGCTGGTTTGCAGCTATAAATTTAATGAAGAGAGTAAAACAGGCACGCTTAATGTTGAGCAGATTACAGCGCCAACACAAGACCAACCCAAGAAAGTACCTCTTCATATTCCGCTACGTTTAGGGTTTGTTGCAGCCGGTGGGCGAGACAAGGCGCCAAAACTGGCAAGCGGTGAGCGCATTAAAGACAGTGTCATTCATATTAAAGAGGCCTCTCAAAGTTTTGAGTTTAAATCTGTAACGGCCCGCAATGTGCCTTCGCTGCTTCGTGATTTTTCTGCTCCTGTGAATTTGCGGATTGATTACACTGAGAAGGAGCTTTATTTCCTTGCACAAAATGATGCGAATTTGTTCAACCGTTGGCAGGCAGCCCAGACATTACTCACCCAATCACTCCTTCACATGATTGACCGTATTCGTGATGGTAAAGCGCCTGGCGGTAATGCACGCCTTGCTCGTTTGATCGGCAAAACGGTTCTCAATGAAGAGATTGACCCAGCTTATAGGGCAGCGTTCCTCTCTCTACCAACTGAGGCTGATTTGGTTCGTGCTCTTGGAAATAATATTGACCCAACGGCGAATGGCCGGGCGAAAAAGGCACTTGCTAAATCGATTGGCAAAACCTTACATGATGGGTTGATTGAGGTTTATGAAACTCATCAAGGCCGTGGTGCTTATTCACCAGATGCAGCAAGTGAAGGCAAACGGAGTTTGCGGGCCTCTTGTCTTGCATTCTTAACCGCAACAGAGCTTGCTGAAGAATATGAGCGCGCCAACATTCATTATAACACTGCGCGTAATATGACCGCTGCTGTTGCGGCTCTTCAAGCGCTTAACGGTCATAAATCAGCTGAGCGCGATATTGTGTTTCAAGATTTTCATGATAAGTGGCTTGATGATCATTTGGTTATTGATAAATGGTTTGGTTTGCAGGCGATGTGCCCTCTTCCTTCTGCTCTTAAAACTGTTCGCTCGTTGCTCAGACATGAGAAATTTAAGATCGAAAACCCAAATAAGGTCAGAGCGGTGCTTTCTGCCTTTGCTGGGGCAAACCCAACACAATTTAACCGTCCAGACGGTAAAGGCTATGAATTACTCGCCAAGCAAATCTTGAGAATTGATCGTTTCAATCCTCAAATTGCAGCGCGTCTCTTAGGCGCCTTTAGAAGCTGGCAAAAATTAGAACCCAAACGGCAAGAGTTGATGAAAGATCAACTCAAAGCTATTGCAGCTGCGCCAAAACTCTCTAAAGACAGTTTTGAAATTGTACAAAAAATACTAGGCTAACTGAGATATCTATAGTTTAACTTGCCCTGAAGAGGTTAGCACGGCTGCTGCCCTTTTTTTGGGGCTTATATTCCACACCACATAGGATTTTCGATGTACGAATTAATTAAACAAGCTCATTTCATTGCGATCTTTATCTGGATTGTCAGTATGATAGGAGCTTTGTTTGCACTTAAAATGAATTCCAAACCTGTTGTAGCTGGAACTTTAAGATTGCTTATGACTGTTGGCATCATGCTAACTTGGGGTTTGGGTGCTTATTTAGCTTATGCGGGCGAGCATTATCTTAGCCTTTGGTTTTGGGTTAAGTTTGCCTTTGTGTTCCTTCTTTCTGGTGTACATGGCAAAATTGCTGGTAGCCTCAGGAAAAACATCCCTTTTTCAAGCTATAAACCCGTTTTTACACTGAGCCTGCTCACTATCGTGAGCGTTGCAGTCATTTTACATCTCGCTCTTGCCAAACCTTTTTAAAGTTTGTTTCGTTAACAACTTCAGAGAATTTGTTAACCTTTGCGAAAGATCTTGCAACGAATCAATTATTTTTATCAAATGATACTGAATGAATGGTGAGTTGCATTCTTTGTACGGTTAGTTTTGTGCACCTCATAGATTTGAGAATTCCAAAAGCCCGATTAATCAAGTGGGGGCCTGATTTTTCTTGCGAGGGATCTTTGTACGACTACCTTAAATTTCATCGGGCGCTTAAGCTCAATGGAAAGCGATGGCTTAATGGGAGGTCTTGGCTCTTTGAAAAGCTGCTTTTCATAAAGCCTATCGTGCTTGCCTTTGCGCATATTGCTAGCGAACAATTGAAAGTCGTTAAAGCTGCTACTCGCTATAGTTTCCGCTATACTCGTCTGATCCTAAAACGGTTGATCTCTAAAATCAGAGCTCGCCAATTAACTTTGGTTATCTATGGGGTGTTTATCACCTTAACCCTCAAGTTTTTTCTTCTCACTGCTTCGATTTTTTCCATTCTACAGCCGCCGACTTTAGCACTGCAATTGCTTGATGGCGCTCTAATTGCTTTGGTTCTTGTGCTTGTCTACCTCCTTGGTGCGATCGTTCATCCGCTTATTTCTATGGAGCGGCATGAGAATAAAGATATTTTAAAGTTTGGTGATGACTTTAGTAAATTGCTGTCCTTACGGGGGGCGATTGAGAGTATGCCTGAGGCATTTTCCCTTTGGGATAAAAATAAAAACCTTACACTCTCTAACCCCAAATTTGATGAGACCTATCAATTAGAGGCAAAGGAAGATGGTGAGCTTAGCAATGGATCTGTTACTAACTATTTAGAGTTTGATACCAAAGTTAATCAACTCATGATGCGCTCTTTTAGAGCTAATAAATCTTCTAATCCAAACCAATATGAAGCTCAGATGCGCAATGGTCGGTGGTATCAAGTGCAAGAAACGCCGACTGTAGATGGTGGTTTGATGAGTGTCTCCTTTGACATCACCAAGTTAAAGACCAGCCAACAAAACCTGGCCATACGTGAGCAGCAAATGCGGCATACGGTTGAGAATTTGCGTGTCTCTCGGCGTGAGCTTGAGCAAAAAACGCAAAAGCTTGCTGAGTTGGCTGATAAATATATGCGAGAGAAAGAAAGGGCTGAGGAAGGCAACAGAGTTAAATCAGAATTTCTTGCCAATATTAGCCATGAGCTGAGAACACCGCTTAACGCTATTATTGGCTTTTCTGATATGATGCAGCGTGAAGTTCTTGGCCCCATAAACAACGCGCAATATGCTGATTATATTAATGACATTCATATGAGCGGGGCTTATTTGCTAGAGCTGATCAATGACATTCTTGATATGTCACGCATTGAAGCTGGGCGCCTCACTTTGGAATCAAAACCTTGCTCGTTAAAATCTCTGCTTGATGATTGTCTTCATATTGTAACTCCTCAAGCTGAAAACCAACAAATTGATATTGTGACAAGCATTCCTAAAGATATTGAGGTGGAGCTTGATAAACGCGCTATCAAACAAGTGATGCTGAATTTGATGTCAAATGCGATTAAGTTCACGCCTGAAGGTGGCATTGTTGAGCTCACAGCAGAGCTCGATCAAGCGCATGTTCATATCACTGTTAAAGATTCTGGTATTGGCATTGACCCTGCTGCCTTGCCAAAATTAGGACGCCCTTTTGAGCAGGTTGAGAACCAACTCACCAAAACTCATAATGGTACGGGGCTTGGTCTGGCGATTTCTAGAAGTCTAGTGGATTTACATGGTGGGTACTTATCGATCGATAGTGAGGTTGGCGTTGGAACAACTGTTCTTGTGACGTTGCCACTCTCATCGTCTTCGACGGACCATTCCAAAATGAGGAAAGATCCGCCCAAGAAATCATTAGCTGCTTGAATGTATAATCTTTAATGATGTTTGTGATGCCTATGACGCCATTTCATTTTTCGTTTAAACTTCTTTAAAACTTCTTTTCTTTCCTCAACGGTTAACAGCTCGGCGATATCCGCAATAACCTTGCCACCGTTGGTCCAACGTTGATTATGTTGAACAAGTTCTTGATTAAAAGCACTGATAAATTTTTCTCTATCAAATTTTTCAGCCAAAAGCAGTTTTTCAAACTGATCCCAATTTTTGATCATTCTGCCTCGTTTGCGAGGGTATGATTTTCTATAATCTTCCAGGATCTTTTTCACCTCTGGTCGTTTTGCTTCAGGGATGGCTTTTAGGACATGGTGTTGCATGCCCCAATGGCGCCATTTGTGAAAGCCTAATTTTTTACTGGCCACCACACCTATGACTGCAAAGTTAAGGGCTAGTGATAAAAAGAATATAATTTTGACCCATCTGGACATCATCTTCCTCCTATTCATTATTTGAAAACACAGCCGCATCCAGGCTGTATTCTGTTCCCAAATAAAGAACATCATCTGTTAAACTATTACTGGCAATTAAAAGTGAGTTCTCATCAAACAAGAGATGATCAATGGTTCCTAAACTGCCGATGAAAAGCCCCGCCAAGAGACTTGCTGCGATAAGACCTGTTGATTTGAACGTGAATAGATCACTTATCTCGCTATCATTTCCGGTCATTGAAGAGGTTTGCTTTTTCTCTTTTCGTTTTTCTTTTTGCTCTTCAAAAGAAATGACTTCGGATTGATCGTTTGAAAAAACTTGGTCGAATATTTTATCTTCTAGGGTGCCTATATCAAACTTTGGCGTTTGCCTCACCTGATCTAAGGTTTGATCCAACTGCTTAGCTTCATTGAAAAGGTTTTCAATTTCGGTTAGATCAAATTTTGTACCAGATGCCTTTCGTTCATTTGTTTCTTTGAGAAATGTTTCGATTTTGTAGGCGACATCCTTTGGCATGCGAGAGAGATCTGCGCCATAAATATCAAGCAAAGTTTTTAGTTTTTCTTCATTCATTTCAGTTTCATCCAAATATTTATTCATATCTCTTCTCCCTCTTTTTGTTTTTGTGTTATTGGAGAATTTTCACCTTTGTACTCCTGCCATGTGGGTTTTAATTTTTGTTTTAATGAGCGTCTTGCCCTTGCTAGCAAGCTCTCAACCGCTTCACTCGAGCACTCCATAATTTCAGCTACTTCTTGCATCTTTAACCCTTGGTAATGAAACAGGGTAAGAGCTAAATATTGCCGCTCTGGTAATGTTTTTAAAGACATCTCCATCTGAGTGGCTATTTGTTTGTTATAAAGGGCCTTGTCTTGCTCGGCCTCGGTTGCGGCATCATAATCTTCTGGCAATTGATCTGGTGTTTTTTTGCGCAAGTGATCAAGGCACTTATTCGCTGTTATCCTGTAAATCCAAGTTGAGAGTTTTGCACGAGTGGGATCGTACTTCTTTACATTCTGCCAAAGGCTCAACATGACCTCTTGCGCCACATCCTCTGCTTGGCTTTTGTTGCCCAAAAACTTAAAGCTCAAAGCCAAGACATTTGGCAAGTGCAAATGCACTAGCCCTTTAAATGCTGCTTGATCACCTTGTTGAGCTCTTGTGATCAAACTTGCTTCATGATCTAAAACACCAGTTTGCATGGTTTGACTTTTTTGAATGGAGATTGAGGGCGAGGTGCCGCCATCAATCTCATTTTTTAATATTCCTGACTGCATGATAGATCCTAGCCAGACTTAATCTCTTTTAAATTTTATTGTCTCTCACTTCCTCTTTTTGACTGAGTGTCATCCTTGTGCGAGCCTCTTTTCTCACCGTCATAATGGGAGCGGTGGTGACGTCTCCAACCTTTATGTCTTCTTGGACGTTCGTCTTTTGTAATCACGCCATCGTCGTTAAGGTCAAGAATATATAGCTTTTTCTCAGCATGTGCTTTGAATTCATCAGCTGTTACTTTTCCATCTCGGTCAGCATCGAAACGCCTTGTCATTCTTTTGGCCATTTTTTCAAAACGACTGGAGAGTTTTTCTTGCACTTCTTCTTTGGTGACAGAACCATCTGCATTGAGATCAAACTCTTTAAACCTTGCCGCATGGGCCGTTAAAAGCTCGTCTTTGGTGATCTTACCATCTTTATCAGCATCCGCTTTTCTCATGATGTGCATGCCACCATGCAATCCATGATGTTTTAGATAGTGATGACCACTTTTGTGGCAATGTCCCCCGCGGTGTTTCGCGATAGCAACTCCGCCAATACTTATGATTAGAACCGCAATTCCTGCTGTTAAAGCGAATTTCTTTGACATTTCCTTTACCTCAACTGTTCGCTGTAATGTTTTTGTATTTTTATTACGGAACAAGAGGCAGACTTCCGTCGCCCAATAATATTTTTTAAGCAAATAATTGATCGAAAATGAGTTTTACCTTTGATTGTGTTGATCTTAATTGCTCACAAAGTTCTTCAAAGCTTTCTAGTTTGGCTGTTTTCGCTAATCTTAACTTTAATCCAAGACTAGCAGTCTCGGGGTTAAAGCCTTTGTCCGTGCATAGCCTGATGATTTGAATGAGGTCTGTGTAAAGATGTGACGCTGACACAAGTTGCCTGCTAGTCTCTTCATCGAGTATCTTTTGCTCCAAAATTGATTTCAGGCTTGCTTCTGTATTTGTGTTAATAATTTCAGGATGACTGCCCCCATGAAGCAATTGCAGATATTGACAAAGAAACTCAATGTCGACCAAGCCGCCGCGTACTTGTTTAATATCCCAGATATCTTCTGTGCCTTTTTCTTTTTCTATTCGCTCCCGCATGTCTTTGACTTCTGAGCTCAGTTTCTCTTTGTCTCTTTCCTGAGTTATGACCTCAGCTATGGTCTCTCCTAATTGAGCTTTTAGTTGGTCTGTACCTGTCAGGCAGCGTGCTCTGGTTAAAGCCAAATGCTCCCAAACCCAGGCTTTGCCTTTTTGGTAATCCTTGAAACTATCTAATCTAGTTGCAACGGGCCCCGCTCTGCCAGAGGGCCTTAATCTCATATCGACTTCATAAAGTTCGCCTTCTGCTGTTGGGGCTGAAAGGGCTGAGATTAAACGCTGTGTGATGCGTGAATAATATTGTGTTGGAGAGAGAGGTTTTGGTCCATCTGACTGAATTTGATCTTTGTTATAATCATAGATCAAGATCAAATCTAAATCTGAAGTGGCTGTCATTTCAAAACCGCCGAGTTTGCCCATAGCAAGAACGGTAATTGCAGCTTCTTCAAAGCTCCCATGAGCCTCTTGCATTTCGTCTATAACTTTTTCTAGCAATTTCTGGATGATGGTTTCGGCTAACCTTGAATAAGCAAAGCCCGCCTCTGAGGCACTGATCACACCGGATAATAGCCTCACACCTATTAGGAAAGCTTGCTCCTGTCCAATAATCCGAGCTAGATCGAGGGTGTCTTGATAGTCTTTGCAGTCGGTGAACTTTTCTTCAATGAGTACTGTCAGTTCTTCTTGATCTGGTAAATCACCAAAGAATTCTGGTGCTAAAACTGCGTCTAGAACTTTTGACCGGCGAGACAGCACTCTGGCTAAGCCTGGAGCTGTTCCCATTATTTCTGCAATCAGATTTAGTAGTTTTGGGTTTGAGGATAGGAGCGAGAATAGCTGAACACCAGCTGGCAGTTCGCTTAAGAACTTATCAAAAACAGATAGTGCACTATCAGGTTGCTCAGTTTTTGAGATGGTTTCGATCAGTAGCGGTTGGAATTCAGTGAGCCGCTCTCTAGCTCTTTCACTTCTTGTAGAGGCATAACGCCCATAGTGCCAGGCTTTGATCGTCTCAATCGCTTTTTCTGGTTCTTTAAAACCAAACTTTAAAAATGTTTCTCTTGTGTTTGGATCAATATCATCACCAACAAAAACCAGATTACCGCATTCGCTTGCGAGAGATGTATCATCTTCAAACAATTCAGAATAGTGATGTTGTACAGCTTCTAACTCGTGAAGCAATTTAGAAGAGAATTCTTCCAAGGTTTCAAAACCCGAAAAATTGGCAATTCTTGTCATGCCTTCTTCTGTTTTAGGCAGAGTGTGGGTTTGCTCGTCATTGATCATTTGTATTCTGTGTTCGACCAGCCGCAAGAAATTATAAGCGATGGTGAGTTCATCCCTGGCTTTGTGGGCAATCCATTGCTCTTCAGTTAGGCCATTTAAAGTTTCAATTGTTTTTGTGGTTCTTAAGTGTGGTTGGCGTCCGCCTGCTATGAGTTGCTGGGTTTGAGTAAAAAACTCGATCTCTCTGATACCGCCACGCCCTAATTTTACATTGTGTCCTGTAACCGCGATTTTGCCATGACCTTTAACGGCATTCACCTGGCGCTTCATGGCGTGTATGTCATCAATGGCTGCAAAGTCTAAATATTTTCGCCAGACGAAAGGAGCTAGGCCTTTCAACAATTCAACACCGGCCTCAATATCGCCTGCTACAGCACGCGCCTTGATCATGGCGGCGCGCTCCCAATTTTGACCAAAGCTTTCGTAGTAGGAATAAGCGGCCTCGGTGGAAAGAGCGACTTGGGTCGCGCCGGGGTCTGGTCTTAAGCGTAAATCAACGCGGTAAACATAACCATCAGCAGTGAGTTCTTGCATGAGGCGAACCAAGCTTCTGGTCAGTTTGACAAAGAAAGGACTTGGCTCAATCCCTTCTTTTAGAGTTATTCGATCAAGATCATAAAAGATGATCAGGTCAACATCGCTTGAATAGTTTAATTCAAAGGCACCCTGTTTGCCCATGGCAAGTACGATAAAGCCACTATCATCTGCCGGCCTTTCCAGGTTAGAAGGAAGGACATCGCCTTTGTTCATCGCTTGCTTGAACAAGAACTGGATAGCTTCTTGTAAAGCTGTGTCTGCACTGATGGTAATCGCTTCAATGACTTTGGGAACATCCCAACATTTTGAAAGATCCGTCAAAGCCGTAAAGAGTGCCGCCTTTTTTTTGTATATACGAAGAATACGCATGGCATCGTCAAAACTAGCCGCTTCTGACATATTTGTTTTTAACTCAGCCCCCAATTCATCCATTCTGGTTTCTGGGTCATTGAATAAAGCTTCAGCTAAATCTTCAGGGCGTCTTTTAATAAGGGCACTTAAATATGGAGAGTTACCAAATATTCCTAACACTAGGTCTTTTAGAGATTTTGAAATTTCAAGTTCACGGCTTAATTTGGCAAAACTGTCATGCTTTGCTATCTCGGCCTGGAATTCCTTCAAATTCTCACCTGCCAAGGATTTATCAAAAGGAATTGGTTTCGCGCTTATTCTTTCACACAAATTCTTCTTTTGGCTCACTGCATCCATCACCGCACATCCCTAATTGAGTTTTCACTCTTATATAAAGCTATTTTTATAAACTAGTTTATTGTGCTTTGGATGATTTGAAAATGATTTATGCTTAGAACTTTTAAGCAGAAATTCGCTCTGTTTCCCTGTAAATCGGAAATCTCATGATTATACGTAGACCAGGTTTATTATCTTCCAATCTGATCGCGCCTTTATAAGCATTGATGACAGCACCAACCATCGATAGCCCTAGGCCACTGCCTTGTTTGGAGCGGCTTTCCTCTAACCTTACAAAGCGCCTGAAGACACGTTTTTTGTTATCTTCACTAATACCTTCACCATTATCGGCTATGTGAATTTCTGCGTATGGATTGTTACTCACGATTTTAAGTTCAATGAGGGGGGTATGATTTTCATCATGCTCATCTCCTCTGCCGTATTTTAAAGCATTGTCGATGACATTGGTTATCGCCTGAGAGATCAGCTGCCTATCTGCTAAAATAATCACCCCTTCTGTTATTGAAACCTTTAATTGCATACCTTCGTCATCAATAACGGGTTCATAAAGTTCTGCTATTTCATCCATAACCTGACTTAAATCAACGATATCCTTTTGCTCATTTTCAGCGCCTGCTTCTAGGCGTGCGATTTTCAAAAGAGCATTGAAGGTTTTAATGAGATTGTCAGCTTCTTCAATTGTGCCTTGCAGTGCTTCTTTTTGAGCGATGATGCCGTTTGGATCAATTAAAGCTTCTTCAGCTTTAATGCGAATGCGGTTTATCGGGGTTTTTAAATCATGAGCTATATTGTCTGTGACTTCTCGCATGCTACGCATGAGGGTCTCAATCCGGCTGAGCATATTATTTAAATTAGCCGAGAGTTGATCAAGCTCATCGTTAGAGCCGTTTAACGGAATACGCTCGGATAAATCACCGGCCATTATGGACTTACTGGTCTCTGAGATGGTGTTTATGCGATTTAATAGGTTTCGGCTCACCCATAGCCCCGTGCCAATACCAAAGGCTGCAAGGAGCCCCAAGGCGATGAAGAACATCTTTCTAGCTGAATATATAAAATTAAGCTGATCCTCAATATCACGGCCGACAATCAAGATGAGCCCGCCATCAACGCGGAAAGGTATACCCACTGCACTGCGCTTTTCTTGTTTTTGATCTTGCTGCCAAACATAGCTGAACTGTGCGCCTCTATTCGCATTGCGCAATTCGGTTGGAATTCGATTTAGGCTGCCTGCGATTTTTCGCCCCGTTTGAGTGCCGAAGAAATAAAGGGAATTGCCTGGCTTTCGTGAGCGCGCAGCGATTGTATTGGCCAATTGGGTAGAGCCGCCCTGGCGGAATTGCTCGGCCAGGCCTCTGACCTCAACTGTGATAGTTTCGACCAATTGCTGGGTTAGAAGTGTGTTTGTTTTCCAGCCTGTGTAAGAGCCCACAGCGACACTTGCAATGATAATCACAAGTAAATACACCGCTGAAAGGCGAAAGGCTGTGGTTTTAAATAGACGGTTAAGCGCCATCGCTAATCATATATCCTGCGCCGCGAATGGTCTGTAATAAGGTTTCATCAAAATCTTTATCAATTTTTGATCTCAGCCGTGACATGTGCACATCAATCACATTAGTGCCTGGGTCAAAATGATAATCCCACACATTTTCAAGTAGCATCGTTCTGGTGACGACCTGGCCTTTGTGCCTCATTAAATATTCCAGCAATCTGTATTCTCTTGGAACTAGCTGAATATCAACGCCTGATCTGGAAACTTTTTGAGACATACGCTCCAAGACTAGGTCTCCTACTTTTAATTCAGAGTTTTCAGCACCTGTGCTATGGCGGCGCATAAGCACTTCAATTCGGGCTTGCAATTCACTTAATGCAAATGGTTTGGTGAGGTAATCATCACCGCCAGATTTTAACCCCTTTACCCGCTCATCAACTTTATCCAGAGCGCTGAGAATTAAAACAGGTGTGTTGATCTCATTTGCTCTTAATGTTTCAATGATGGATAAACCATCGCGATTGGGTAACATGCGATCAACAATGAGAACGTCATATTCTTTTTTTAATCCATATTGCAAACCGATTTCACCATCATCTGAATGGTCAACATTATGGCCGCTTTCCCCCAGCGCTTTACATAAGAACCGTGCGGTTTCTAGATCATCCTCAATAAGTAAAATTTGCATGTGTTTGTCCCGATTAAAAAAGGAGGAACCTCTTTTTTAAAAAAGTTCCTCCCTTTGTATGTTTTTATTTTTTGTTAGTTTTTAGCTTAAGTCCATAATAGGGGCCGTCTTTCACCCGAATTAAGATAACTTTCGCTAATGTCTTTTTGGCTTTCACGATCTCTTTGGTCACATCGGCTGGGAAGTTCACTGCCTTGCCGTTTACTTCCAGGATCACATCACCGACTTTAATGCCTTTGGTTGAAGCATCACTGTCTGGATTGACTTCTGTGATTACGACGCCTGCATTGCCTTTGCCCAAATCTCTTGCTGGGGCTAGTGAGAGACCAATATCATCTAAAGCTTTGTTATCAAGTTCTAGTGCTGGCTCACCCTTTTGCAGAGCTGCTAGCTTTTTGCCATCTGGAAATGTACCTAGTTCTACAGAGACTTGCTTTTTCTTACCAGAGCGCAAAACTTCTAGAGCAATCACTTCGCCTGGGCGAATTTCACCGATTTGACGCATCAAGTCTCTTACATCAGCAACTTTGACTTTATTTACTGACAGGATGACATCTCTAACTTTCAAGTCAGATTTGGTCGCTGGACCATCTTTGACCAAACGTGTCACTAGCGCACCGGTTGGTTTTTCCATTGATAAACCTTCAGCGATGTCTTCGCTGACATTTTGAATGTTGATCCCTAACCAACCACGAACAACTTCACCGCCTTTGCGTAAGTCTTTTGCGATTTTTTGAACAACATTTGCTGGGATAGCAAAAGCAATACCAACGTTACCACCAGAGGGGCTGTAGATCGCTGTGTTCACACCTACAACTTCACCTTTGAGGTTAAAGGCTGGACCACCTGAATTACCGCGGTTTACGGCCGCGTCAATTTGCAAGTAGTCATAGGGACTTTGACCAACTGGGCGACCATGGGCTGATACGATACCTGCTGTCACAGTCCCACCTAAACCAAATGGATTACCAACAGCTAAGACCCAATCACCAACACGGGCCTTTTCTTTTGCCATTGGCACGGCTTTAAATTTTCTTTTGTCTTTAATTTTAAGGAGAGCCAAGTCAGTTCTTTCATCTGAGCCAATCAGACGAGCGTCTAATTCCTCACCGTTAGACATTGTGACTTTTATTTCTGTGCCGCCCTTAATCACATGATGATTGGTCACAACGTAGCCATCATCAGAAATGATGAAGCCTGAACCTTGTGAATTTTGTGGCCGCGGTTGTGGCTGTTGACCAAAACGCTTTTCAAAAAACTCTTTAAACGGGGAATTTTCTGGAAATTGTCTTTGACCAAAAGGGTTACGTTCACGTGGGTTTAAACGGTTGTTAGGCTTGTTCTTTACTTTCTCTACTTTGCTTTTCACAAAGACGCTTACAACTGAGGGGCTGACTTGTTCGACTAGATCTGCGAAACTCGAAGGGGCATTTGCATAGGGTTTAACGCCTGTGGAGACAGTATTTTTAATCTCAGCTGAGGCAGGGTTTTGATTTAAGACGAGGCCACCTGTGGCGGCAACAACCCCTGCAAGGCCAAGGGCTGCAAGTGCTAAACCTTTACGGTTTGAGCTTTTCTTTTGCGCGTTTTGAATATTTGTCAAATTACTTCTCCGTTAGTTCGAAAGAGATGAAAATGCGTTGGTATTTTTATTTCTCATTTTTAATTGCCAACATCTGCAATTCTTATAGCCTTGATATATTGATTTAATCATGGCGTGATGCTGTCTTGAAAATTAAATATATGTAATGTTCTGGCTTTTTTTAGGTTTTGATTGTTTTTTCAATGGTTCTTAAGCCTGATTTATACTCATTTTTTGCGAGTATAGGCCATTTTCATGCCATTTGAAATGATTTGGGAAGGTTTTTAAGGAAGGAATAAAAAAGGCTCCTTAAAAGGAGCCTTTATTGTGATTCATCATTAATATCAGATGAAATTTTTAGATTTTTGCTGGTATTCGATTAACTGATTTTGCTCCATGTGCCATCATTTGAGCGACAAGCAGTCCCTTTTAAAATCTCAGGTTCACCATTGATGTAGATGGTGTGAGTATATTCACGGCAATTACGACCTTGATCTTGATAAGGGGGTTTGGGAACAACCACACCTCTGCGCCCGCTATCTGGATTATGCCATGGGACAGCTTTGCCAGAATGACCTGTTTCCAACGCTGTATATTCAGCTTCGGCAGCGCGGCGGCGATCATTTTCATCAAGTGCTTTACCAATTTCACTACCGACAACACCACCGATAACAGCGCCAGCCACTGTTGCAAGCACTCTACCTTTGCCTTTACCAACCTGATTACCTAAAACACCCCCGGCTAGCGCGCCAATTACGGTACCGCTATCTTGTTTGTTAAAACTGCCTGAGCAGCCGCTTAAAACAAAAGGTGCTATGATGAGAGCAGCAATCGCTTTTATATTCATTTTCATTAACTTCGTCCAATGTAAGTCATTTTTTGATATTACTCATCGTTCTAACATGAACCATGCTTTATAAAAATGTCATGGGTGTGTTTAGTTGTTAGTAATTAAATAATGACTGCTTATTTATTAGCCACAGTACAATGATGAAATTCTGACGAAAATGGGGCGTGAATTTAAGTTCCGGCTGGGAGTTGCAAATTTATCTCTAAACCACCGAGTTCAGACCGTGCTAATTCGAAATTTCCTCCATATAAATCAACAAGATCGCTAACGATTGAGAGACCTAAACCTGAACCTGGTTTTGTTTCATCAAGGCGTTTTCCGCGCACTTTGACTTGCTGGCGTTCTTTTTCACTCAATCCAGGTCCATTATCCTCAATGCAAATCACGAGGTTTTTTTGGCTATCACGATTCTTTTCAAGGAAAATTTTGCAGGAAACTTCGCTTTCTGCCCATTTAAATGCATTATCGAGGAGATTCCCGACTATCTCTTCAAAATCTTGCTTCTCACCAGCGAAACGTGCCTCTTTTGGGCATTCTAAAGTGAATTTAATGTTCTTGTCTTGGTATATACGTGATAACGCCCGGTCCAGAGATTGGAATATGGGGTAAATGTCAGTTAGGCTGCCGACAACTCCAACACGAGCCGCCATGCGGGCCCTGTCTAAATGATGGCTAATTTGGTTTTGCATAACCTCTGTTTGCTCAGAGATTTTACCTGCGAGGGGTGTATCCTTTCCCCTCACCTCATTGTTCATCACGCTTAAAGGTGTTTTTAAAGCGTGCGCCAAGTTTCCAACATGTGTTCTTGCTCGCTCTATGATGTTCATATTGCTTTTGATGAGGTTATTAATCTCAAATTGTAGTGGTGCAATTTCGGCAGGGAAATCACCTTCAAGGCGATCTGTTTTACCTTCTCTAATTGCCGTCAGACCTCTCTCGACAACTTTTAATGGTTGTAGGCCAAGTCTAACTTGTAAAAAGGTTGAAGCGATAAGGCCTGCTCCCAAAATAAGAAATGTAATGGTCAGCATTGACGCAAAGTCGATGATGTCATCTTCAATCTCACTGCTGTCACCAGTGACGATATAATCATAGGCTTGAGGTTTTGCGTCAGTGCCGAGGGTGATTGACCTGGTGATAACGCGCAATTTTCTATCATTTTCATAATCGATATAAAATTTAATTGTGCCATCTTCTGAAGAGTTCAAATTATCTTTTTGAGATAGATTTAACTTTTCATCACCTAGAGATGTTGAGGAGTAAATGGGGAGTTCTGTATTTTTGAGGGGGCGGATTTGCCAATACCAACCAGAGTTCGGCAAAGTGAATGCAAAGCCGCCAAATTGCTTTGGCTTGGTTGGCGCTTCATAATTTTCTTGAAGGCTGCTTTCAATTAGGAGGGAGAGATTGGCTTTTAAGCGTTCATCAAAGTTTGCTTCAATCGACCCACGATAAACCGAGACCAATTGATAGGCAGCAAGAGGCAAAATGATCAGAGCCAAAGCGGTTGAGGTAATGAACAGTCTAAAGGCGAGTGAATTAAACTTCATTTTCATTCGTGGATAAACAATATCCAAGGCCTCTGACTGTTTTGATTAAATCGGACGGGATCTTTTTTCTAAGTCTTCCGACAAACACTTCAATCGTGTTTGAGTCCCTATCAAAATCCTGGTCATAGAGATGCTCGACAAGCTCCGTTCTGGATATGACCTTATCTTTATGATGAACCAAATAGGCTAATAGACGAAATTCGTGGGATGTTAATTTGATTAATGTGCCATCTACCGTGACTTTAGCAGCCTTGGTATCTAAACGTAAGTTCCCGACTTCGATTTCATTGGTGGCATGGCCGGTTGAGCGGCGAAGTAATGCTCTTACTCTGGCTAGAACTTCTTCCATATGAAATGGTTTTGAGACATAGTCATCTGCACCTGCGTCCATACCTGCGACCTTATCACTCCATCTGTCACGGGCTGTTAAGATGAGGACAGGCATTTTTAGATCTGCACGGCGCCAACTTTCAAGAACAGAAATACCATCCATAGTTGGTAAACCGATATCTAAGATAACAGCATCATAGGGTTCCGTTTCCCCTAAGAAGTGACCGTCTTCTCCATCATGGGCAGTGTCGACAACATAGCCTGCTTCTTCCAAAGCGGTCTGAATTTGTCGATTTAGGTCTTTATCATCTTCGACGACAAGTAGGCGCACACTCTCCCCCAATTCATTATATATTTAATCACAGGACCATTGAATAGTATATTCCTGTTTAGCATATTGACAAATCAGGGCAAAAGAAAAGTTATCAGTGAATTTTATTTCTTTAATTGATCCTCATTTTTCAGAGACATTGTATGATCAAAATAACGACCGGGATGATAGCTATCTGTCCTCTCATCTTTCTTTTTCTTTAAACGAGGAAACATTATAGGTGCGAGAACTGAAAGCACCATTGAAACAAGCCATAGTTTTACTGTCATAAATTCACCTAAACTCTTATACCTTCACTTCCATGGAGCGTCTTGTCAATTTGGTTGAGGCTCTTGCTCTGCCGTAAAGAGCCATTGAGGTACCGGTAATACCACCAATAATCTGAATGAGTTTTGCAACCGTATCGCCAAATTGCTGAATTAACTCTGCAGAAATATCAAGGCCGATGAAGGGGCCAATTATAGGGAGTATGGTTGATAGTGCTGTGACGATCGTGCCCCACACAGTGAGAGATTCACCCCACCACTTTGATTTATCATTCATATGAGTTGTATTCATTTTGGGTTTAACCTTTCTTATAGGTGTCGAAAATTTTTCTGGGGGATATAAATTTTTAGCGAGATAGCGTTTTGCGATGTCTTGTGTTTGATCTAGCCTGTTCATCCAGCCTTTACCAAAGATGCTGAATTGACGGAGATTTTTATAATATGAGCGCCGGACTGATATGAATTTGCTCAGTCTCTGATTTGCTGAGCTCGCGTTCGCCTTTTGGATTGTCTCTGGACCGACCTCTCCATCAACTTCAGCTCCTATTGCTGTCTGTAAGAGTTTTACTGCTCTTGAAGGCCCGTGATTTACAGCTGCATCAAAAAGAGAAATCGCAATAGGGAGATGGAAATATTGGCAGCCTGCTTGTCGCCAATAGAGTTGTTCGTAGATTTTCTTTATTTGTGCCTTAGTTAATTTTTTGAGCGCTTTAAGCTCGTCAGCTGAGCCTCGCTCTATAAGGCCCTCTCTCACAGCTTTTTGGAAGGTGTTTAATGTAATGCCTTTGTAGGTTGGGCCACCTGGATCATCTTTATGATTTGACCACCCTCCTTCCATTTTTAAAACGTGCTCTAAGGCAATATCAAATGCTGAATTTTTTTGATTATTCTCCTTAGCCTTATTCTTGTCTTCTCTTTTCTCACCTTCGTTAGTGGGCCAGCGAAGTCCTAAAAGCTTGTCTTTTTTATAGGTTGCAATTGAGACTTTATTATTTTGGTTACCTGACAAGAGTTGGATATAGTTTTCAGTTTCATCCATGACAAAGCCGACGTGCCCTAAGACTTTACTATTGCCTCTTTTAAAAACTGCAATGGTTCCTAATTTTGCTTGATCGCACTTTTGCCCCCAATCAAGATATGACCTTGCCATTAAACTCTTTGTACTTTTTTGATTTGATCGCTCTAACATGGCACCCACAAAGGCAGCGCACCAAGGGATTTCATCTTTAGCGATGTCTGGGTGATCTACTTCTTTAAAATAGTTGAGAATTTTTAGATTTTCTGCCGCTTGACCACTTTCACTAACTCCAAGTTCTTCAAGTGCGTATTGTAACCAAAGTGGCACTTTTGGTTTTTCATCATTTTTCATGAATTCACTCTTAATTTGGAGGGCACTTAGTTGGTTTTGGTTTTGTCGTCTCTATTAGACGTCACTAAAACCCAGAGACGATGTATTCCTATCATCAAACCAATTAACAAGGAGAGAGTTGTAAGAATGCCATTAAGTTCATTTAGCCATGCCCCCCAAGCGGGTGCTGAGATGAGGCTACTTGCGATTATGCTGTCTTGAATTGCACCTGTGGTTTGAATTGGCTGTTGGTTGATTGGCATTTACACTCCTTTGTTATTTTTTAATTTAGACAAGAGTTATGACCGCTTCTCCTGTTGAGCCGCGACCGTAAATTTCAGATAGTTGGTATATACGGATGGTATAGCTAGACTGGGGACTGCCCCAGTCTGTTGTTTGATCAAGTGCTGTATAGGTCACTTGTGCCTCGGTTGCTTCAAGCGTTCGAACCGGTGTGGCCCCATTTAGAATTTCAACTTCATATTTTTCGAATTCTTCACCAAGGGGGATTTCATTTAGCTCCCAGCTATCACCACCTATTCGGCTGCGTCTAATCCAACTGATTAACAGGTCACCATTATTGTCCGTTCCTTTAATGTGGACTGGACTGAAGGGTTTGAGACCTCTTTTGGTAAAGCTTTGCGTTGTTGTTTGAAATGAAGGATGACCCAGGGGGTGCTGGGCTGGTCCATATCTCCAATTTAACTCAAGCCCGACTTCATCTATTGTCAAGTTGGCTTGTGATAGAGCTTCATCAATCATGATAAAACTCGCCCCTGTAGTTGCAGGTTGTTCTAGAGCATCTTCTGTTCCGCCTTGAGCTCTTAAGAGGCCTGATAATTCATAAGAATTAGGAGCTATCAAACTTGCTGTCTGGAATTGTATGATTTCCCATAGACCATTGTCATGTTTTATAGCGGCTAGGTTTCCGCCAGCAAAAAGCGCCTCTTTTTCAATGGAGCTTAATTCACCATAATCCAATTCAATTTGTAGTTTAGATCCATAATCCCAGCGCCCAACAGGACCTGAACTCATAAGAGTATTCAGGGTTGTTCCCATTCGAGCTGGGGCGTTCAAAAGAGTATTTAGCTGATATGAGTCTTCAGTTGGAGAGGCGTATACAGCAACACTGCCCGGCCATGGGTTCTGAAAAGCACCTATGAATGGTTGGTGTGGGGAGTGATCTTCTCTCAACAAAGGAAAATCATAAAACTCTACATTAGATGGTCCATAAATGGTAGGTAGTGCATTTGTTGGCAGTGTTGCTGTGTTGACCGGTTCTTCATATAAATTTTGATCAATCGATTTACACTGTACTGATCTAAAATATTGATCATTGATTTCTGTAATACGAAGTTCTTTTTCATGATTATCATAATTTAAATAGATGCTGTCTGTTGGCTCTAGTGCCATTAAACTCGGGGGTAAGGAGAAGCTTCCTTCTTCGCGCGATGCCCAACTTTCATGGACCCATTTATTTGCAATGGATTGTACAAGATCAACGTCCATAACAATAGGAAGATCAGCTACAGCTACACGGTTTGTCTTTCCAATAGTTTGCTGACCTTCTAACGTCCTTTTTTGATATTCTTTTTTTCCATCAATAAATGTTATTTTAGCTGATCGTGGGAGTTCTGTTTCTTGCGCTCTTGTGAGTTCAAAAAGTGGGGTGTCTTCTTTTATCTCGGCAAGCTGATCTTTATTTAAAGTGATTTCTGTTTGGCTTTTCGCTCTATGACGAAACTTGATACTGCCTTCACTTTCATAACTATCGAAAAAATGTGAGAGCTCTAATGGTTGTATCGCATCACGCGCTGGCATAATGCGATCTATCACATAACCGCCAATGGTCCCTTCTAACTCTGGCTCATCGAACTGATCAAATTTATAGTCCTCCATGATTTGTTTTACCAAAGCGCTCAAGGAGATGCTTCCTGTTCGCCCTGTTAGCCAATGGCCCTTTAGCCAATTTTCTCCATCACCCCAAATTTCTGTGTTAGCTGGAAAGGCTGGAAATGGTCGTGCGTCCCAAGTGTAAATATAAATTCGCTCATGATCGACCATTCGGCCTGAATAGCCGGTTGATTGAGGATTATTGGCTTCTTGAAAATTTTCCGAGCCTGGTGTGAAGAACTGATTGATGGCTTTGATATATTGCCGCTGAATATAATCATCTCGTCCCCCATCAGAATGATAAGGGAAAAAACTTTCCGAACTTTTGGGATCCACAAATACGTTTGGCTGGTTGCTTCCTAAATGAATGGCAGGACAGCCCACTTCCATTAACCAAATTGGTTTTGATTGCGGCACCCAATTTGTTGGTGTTCCCTGCTCTGTGCCTGATGGTCTGTTATAGTGCTGGTTACTCCACCAGGACGAAATATCTTTGTACCTAAATACCCAAGGCTTATTCAGACCATCAGTGATTGGGGTTCTTATTTGGTTTGTACGATCCGTTGAATTGGCATAATACCAATCATAACCTTCACCGCCTTTAATATTACCTTGCAGGTAATTTAAATCATAGATTGATTTATATTGGGCTGCGTCACTGTGATCACTTCCCTTGCGCCAATCAGATAATGGCCAATAACAATCTATGCCAATAGCATCTATATCAGCATCACTCCATAAATCATCTAAGTGAAAATAGACATCGTTAGAACCATCTGTTGGTTGATAGCCAAAATATTCTGACCAGTCAGCTGCATATGTGACTTTGCAAGAGGGGCCAAGGATTGATTTCACATCACTTGCTAATTGCTTTAACGCGCTTACAAATGGAAAGTTATTTGCCTCATCACGAATAGTAGTTAAGCCTCTCAGCTCGGAGCCGATAATGAAGCTCTCTACCCCACCTGCAGCTTGGCATAGATGCGCGTAATGCAAGACCATGCGCCGCCAACTCCACTCTGTTGCTCCTTGATAAGTTACGGTTTCATTGTTGACTGTGAAGTCGTTCACCCCAGCTTGGCCAATGAAGCTTGATAAATCATTCACTGCTTGTGAAGTCTTATCTGGGGTCCCGCTATTGCCAGGTGCTGGATCAACAGTGATGCGCCCGCGCCATGGGTATTTAGGCTGAAACAAATTGATTGAATAAGGATCAGGTAAAGAATTGTTTTCATCAATATCCATTAACAAAAATGGATTGAAAGTTACATTGAAGCCTCTTGCTTTTAGATCTGTTATCGCGCTTATGACTGTTTCGTCTGATGGAGTTCCTCCATAAGCTGGACGGTCATTATCTAGGCTTGTGACTGAAGCTGTTGCTCTTGTCACATTTGAGACCAACCACTCTCGCCCAATGATCTGTTTATCAGCGCCATCAACAGCTGGCCTGACTTGGCAGTGATCTACTCTTAAGTCTGTGCCAAACCAACTCACGAAAAGAGAAATGTTTTTAGCATTCGGTAGATCATCTTCAAGTTGATCGATTGAGACATCCCAGTCTGATTGTCCCTGGTGTGTGTGGGTATTTACAGGGGCTGTTCTACCTTGACCAAGATCTTTTAAAAGCTCATCATTTTCATAAACATATTCGCCTGCACTGGGAATTAATGTGATGGCATTTATGTTTGCTTCAAAATCATCTAGTTTTCTAAAGATTTCAAAATTTAATTGAGGAATCCTATTCCCAAAATTAGCTAAAGGTAATCTTTCAAATACTATGTAGCACAGACCTCTATAAGCGGGTGCATTGCCACTGCCTTCTTTTGTCTCTATTAAGCTGTCTGGTTGCTGTGTATCGCTGCCTTTGTAAAATCTATATGTGTAATTAGATAGGTTCAGCTCTTTCCCGTTTGCCCAGACTTTCCCTAAACGCCCAACGCTCCCCTCACATAGAGCAACTGCGAAATTTGCGTAGTAGTTATATGTGATCCTTTGAGTTGTTGAGCTTGGAGCACCACCCCCTCCTTTGCCGCCACCGCTTTGTCCTGTACTTTGGGTTCTTGTTATTATTTCTTCTTCATAATTTGTTGCCCAAATGACTTCGCCTGCGACCCTAGCGGCTCCATAAACTCTTGGAATATGTGCCCCTTGTGAAGAGGTTGTAACATTCAGATCTGAAAGGCGAGGCCCTTCAGATACTCTTTGTTGTCCTGAGGTGCCAAATAAGGCTTGGTCAACATAATTACCAGCAAAAGCGCCAACAGCACGCCCAAGTGCCGCGCCTGTAATGGGGCCAATTGTTGGCAGAATTGATCCGCCGACGGCACTGCCGACAGCGCTAAATGCGAGAGTTGCCAAATTGCATTCCTCTTAAAGCTTGAACTTGAAATTTATTGAGATTGTTAAAAATCTAGATGTTTTCAGGAAATCTAAAGACCGCAGCTAAGTGTCTCTGCCACCAGTTGTTCAAATGAACCTCTTCAACCTTGGCTCCTTCGATTGCATGGATCATTGTGTCTTTTGAAACTTGGATGGCCGTGTGTTTGGCAATCATCCATTTTCTAAATCTAAAAATTAGAACATCGCCGGGCTTTCGCTCACTCACTTCAACGGATTTTAGATGATCGCCTGCGGCTTCAATGAGTGTTTCTTGTTTTGTTTCTTCAGCCCAATCTTTTGTGTAGGGTTTGAAGGGCGCTGTTTTTTTCTGGTATAATTCTTCATAAACTCCGCGAACAAGCCCTAAACAATCACAACCGACCTGTTTTACACTTTCTTGATGATGATAGGGGGTACCGATCCAGGACTTGGTTAAGTTTATAATTTTGTTTTGATGTTCGCTTCGTTCATTTGCATTATTTGCATTATTTGCGCCGATTGCTTTATTAATTTTGACTTGAGCCATCTTGAGAGCTGTCATCCTGGTTTGGTGTTTTTATGATGAAGTCATTGCCGGGGATGTGAGGAAAGCCGCGGAAATTAATTTGGTTATTAAATTTTAATTTGCAGGTTCCAAAAACCTTGTCACACCCAGCTGTAATTTTAAATTGATCGCCGCTTTGAATAGAAGATCCTAGTTTCTGCCAAAGGGTGATTAAACTTTCACTTTCTGAATAATCTGAATGCCCTTTTATCTCAGCTTTCGCCCCTGCATTACCACCTGTTAACCACTCAACGATGCCGCCATTAAACCAAGCTGGTGAATAGCTCCCCAATTCTGTTGTCAGAAAAGATTGGGATGATTGACTTGAGGATACAATGGCGGTCGTAGAGAAATTGGCTGTATCCAGATTAACGCCGCATCTTGTATCCCCTAATTCGGCGTCACATGATTGCTGGTATATGCGGCCCTGAGGTTGTTGGAGGTGGTGCGCAAGGCCGCGCATTTCTGCCATGAAAGTCAGGTCACCTCTTTTTACTTCGCCAACATTGCCGACCCGCTGTAAAATACGCTCTGATGGGTTTGACCAGTTGACTAAATAGAGCTCTATTTCAGCATTATCATAAAGTCCGTTTGTTAGATCAGCCTCATTTAAATTTGATGAAGAAAGAGCTGAATGTATTTCGGTGTTATCAACGGATAAACCGATACGCGAGACCGCTTCTGATCCAATAAAGCCACTAGCGGCCTCATAGACTACGCCATCAAATTCAATATTTTCATCATGATCTGTGAAACCTTTTACCGTGTCGTCATTTCTGGTTAGTTTCCAGCAGTTACAGAGCGTTGTGGTGCCGCTTTTTAAATGGGCTTCAAAATCAGGTGGGAGTGATCTCATATACGGACCTCAATAACAGGTATGTTTGGAATTTCACCCGCTTTAAATCTGGACAAGTTTATTTTTAATTCATCAGTGTCGAAGCGAACGGGGACATCATATTCAAAGCCTGCCCGGATCACTTCTCCGTTGGCTGGGATTGAACCTGATTGAAATGTGATGAGGCCTGTGGCGTAATCAACGGTATAATCTGTGGTTTCCGTTTTTAAATTGCTCTCAACACTGATTTGTACTGTTCCCTCAACTGGCTTATTGATAACGCGGTTATAGGGAGCGTAAGTACTGCCATATGTTTTTTGCAACTGAAACTCTGTCTCAACACCATCAGCTGTTGCGATAAGCTGATCTTCTGGTGTGACTGTTTGCAAAGGAAGAGTTGAGCTATGATCACACTGATCTTTCCATCTGAAGCCATAGAGTTTTCCGCGGCGTTCTTCAAAGAAACTAATAACATCATGCAAATCATCTAAGCTTTTTACACCATAGCCTGCATCATAGTGCCGTCTACTATTTGCCCAGCGGGTGTTTCGCTCCTCATGACCTGAGCCTAGCACGACAATTTCTGTGCGCCGTTCGGGGCCACCGCTACTACCAAGAGAAATGGCTGTTGGGAATCTTACTTCATGAAATGTCAAAAGAATTTCCTTTTAAAGGATTATAGATTGCGATTACCACGTGAAGTGATGCGTTGCAGTGTGGCCGCGATTTCACCTTCTGAGCGCCTAAAGCTTTCAATATCTGTTGCTGCGATATTCACGTGAATATTCATTGGAGCTGCGCCTGAAGACTTCACACCAAGCTCTCCGTTTGCGCTTCTTGTGAGGGGTAAAATAGCTTCTGGTCCTGCTTCACCAGCCACACCAATATTGCCGCCACCTAAAGGAAAGGCAGCAGGAGAACTTAAGACACCGCCACCACTGCCTGCAAATGCACCGCCTTTTGCGAAGCCGAAAATTGATCCAAAAAGAGAACTTGCACCGCTATCTCCCCCATTTGTAAAAAGATCTTCAACTGGCTTTATCGCACTGGCAAATGCTCTTTTGGAAACTTGCCTTGCTAAAGATTTAAAAACAGTTTCAACATCTTTCCCTTTGAAAATAATATCTTCAAATGAGCTTGATATTGATTTACCCAAATTCAGGCTCTCGATATTCAGCAATTTCAATTCTTCTCGAGCTTTTTTAGTATCTGCCTGAAAAAGCATTTTATGAACAGTTTCATTTTCTTGCATACTATCTATTTCTCACCTTCATTGAATCCAGTTTTAATCCGGAAATTTTTGCATTAATTCATCAAGCGTTTTTTTCGAGAGTGGTTCATAATCATGATGGCCGATGAGACAATTTAACTGACCTTCGATTGCGTATTTCAGTTCTTTTGGTGTTGTTCGCCAGAACTCTTCTGGAGAGAGTTTTAATTGGCCCAGGCCAATACGCATTAAATCTTGCCAGGGAAGAAACCGTTTTGACTTGGATGTTTTATCGTTATTTTCCAAAAATTAGCTCGATGTATTAAATGTGGCGTTTAAGAGGTTTGCGATGATTTCAATATAAGATTTAATGCCATTTTCGATTTTCATTGTGGCGACATCTTCTTTGGAAATATCAGCGCCTCCGCCCTTTAAGCCAGCCGCTAAGATTGTGATGATGTCATCGGTTTTTATTTTGCCATTTTGAAACCGCTCTATTACCGCGACTAGATCTTCAGAGCCAAAGGCTGTTTCCAGTTCAGCTAATGCGCCGAGTGTCAAACAGAGCGGATATGTTTTCCCCTCCAAAGTCACTTCGATTTCACCTCGGTGGCTGTTGGCCATTTATATCTCCCTTAGCTGGCTGTAAACGTAATCGGTCCAGCTGACTCTAAAGTGAGTTCGAAGGTCAGCTCATTATTATGCCCGCCGGAATATTCAAAGCCTGAGATTTGAAACAGACCTTGCAGGATACCAAAATCTGGGATTGTGAGCTCCCACTCTCTAATTGTCGCATTGAAAAAGTATGTCCGAACGAGCTCATCTGAGGCTTGATCTTTAAAAATCCCGCTACCAGAAACACGCGTTGATTTAACACCGCAGGCCAGTAGCTCTCGCCATTGATCCTGACTATCTGCATGAGTGATATCGACAGTATCAGTATTAAACGAAATGGTTTTTGTTCGAAGGCCGGCTACTGTGGTAAATGTTCCAAGACCATCTGAATCTATTTTCAAAAGTAAATCTTTGCCCTTTTGAGCACTCATTTAATAATCTCCTTTGTAGGGTAAGACGTTTTTTCTTAATTTGGTTCTGTGACCATACGGTATCTAGTGATGCCGTGGATGGTTTCACCGTCCGGATCTCTTCTGATTTCATTAAATTCAAACACTTGATTTACAAGGGAATGGTTTGTCATGATTAATGAAGCAGATCGAATGGCTTGCTCGATAGCGATAATAATTTCCTGAGCTAATTTTCGCCCTTTATTTTCTGTCCAGCTATGCAGGGTGATGATATGTTCTCTCCCCTCTTCTGTGCTGGTGTCCCATTCACGCTCTAGGGTCATGCCGATGGTGATGTAGGGTGGCTTTGTGCGTTGGGGCACATGGTCATAAATCTTGGCCCCACCTAATAGATTGGTTAGGTCAGCATCTGCACTTAGCGCTTGATATAGAGCTTGTTGTAATTCTGATTTTGCTGTTGTTGGCATAAAACACTCTCATTTCAAATGTGTGTGTCTTTGAACTCATTTCTTTATTTGGTCTTAAAAGATTGGTTCAGTTCTGTTTTTAAGATGTTGTTTAAATTTGCTTCGGCTTTTAATTTAGCCCGCAGTAGAAAAGGCTCTTCATCCTGGTCTCTGGTTCCGAATTCAATTGTCTGGACCTCGTCATGATTAATTTTCAAAATCCATTTTGAAGGGGAGACCTCCTCTATTTCGATCCCAGCTATCATCTCTTGTTTTTTTGTTTCATCCAGAGAGGACAGGTTCAGCTCATTGATGATTTCTTGTTTGAACTGATTGGTTACCTTTTCTACAATCTGTTCCTCAGCCCTTGTCAAGGCTGCGAGCTGTTCATCTACCAAGTTGGAGTTTGAATTTTGAAGGTTTGCTTTTATCTTCACAATTGTTGTTCTTTACATTGGAGCTCTAACCAACGATTACGTTCCATTTCATTGATTACCCCAATGATTTCAAAACTGCGCTGCCCTTTTATGAAACGCATGTCTGGGTAAATATCATCTCTGTAACGGATGATGATACGGTGCGTGATTTCGCTTTCTACTTGGTCTTTAGAGAATGTTTCATTGGTTGAAAGCGGTTCTATTTTTGCCCAGAGGTCAGTGACTTTAACCCACTGGCGGTCACTGCCACCTTGGCCATCGGCTGTAAGTTCGGGGCGCTCTAGGGTTATAAAATGTCTCAATTCATTGATGCTTGTGTTTCTCATTTATTGGACCTTATATTTTTTATAATTATTCAACAGAGCCTGAATGGTGTGAGGGACTTCTGTAAAATTCCCGCCAAAAGCGATGGGATCTCTTTGTTCAAACCAATGAGTTGCCAGCATAAGGAGCGCTTGTTTTAAATCACTTGGAATGTCTGTTTGCAGATCTCCAAATCCGGCTGTGAAACGAATTTCAATTTGATTGAGTTTTTTGCTTGAGCTTGCTGGCTTTGCCCCATCGAAGCGTAACCTTGGGTGGTGTGAAATGATATCTATTGAGTAGTCTTCGACTGGGATGATTTCAAAACCGCCTTGTGATCCATGAAACCTGATTTCATCGATTGTTTGGATGGGATCAAGCGGGAGGTAGACTGTTTTTGATTTCGGCCATTTATCTAAAAAGTAAGACCAATTTTCTGTGATAAGAATTTTTCCCAAGGACGTTTCTATATGAATTCGTGCCGCCGTAATCAGGGTTGAGACAAGAACATCATCTTCAGCTCCATCGAGCCTCATAAACTCTTTAGCTTCTGTTAAGCTCACAGGTTCTTGGGCAGGGCCGGCCCGCAATTGAAGCGCCATATATTGTCTCCAAATTTGTTACATTCATTTTTTATGATCCCCTAAAATAATTAGCGAGCCTGGCACCTAGTGAGGGAGGAGCATTCAGTGCCAGGCTCTTTTAATGGCGCGCTTTAGGGGAAGGAGCTGCAGCCATTAATATTCGTGTTTTAAGACGTGCCGAATTTTAAGAATTTAATGGCATCAAAATCCTGTACACCGCCGCCAACACGTTTTGTGGTGTAGAAGAGGACATAAGGTTTTGAGCTATATGGATCTCTTAGGACACGAAGACCTAGTCGGTCCACAATCAGATAACCTCTGTTAAAATCACCAAAGGCGATTGAAAGACTGTCAGAGCCGATTGTTGGCATATCTTCGACTTCAGTTACTGGATAACCTAACAAGGAAGGTTGCTCACCTGGTCTGTTTGCTGGTTGCCAAATGTAATTGCCATCAGCATCTTTGATCTTTCTGATCTCTGCTTGTGTTGAGCGAGATAGAACCCAATTTGAATTGGCGCGGTAAGCTGATTTTAGTGTGTAGATCAGGTCGATTAGAACATCACTTGGATCACTTGCAGGGAAGTCACCATCGACACCTGTTGCCAGATAGCCAATATTACCCCAACTCCAACTGCTTTCATCGACGCTGGTGTAGTTTAGAAAGCCTTGTGGTTTATTAACACCATCACCATTGACGAAAGCGGCTGTTTCTTGCTCTGCAAAGGCGCTTTGGACTTCTTCTGCAATCCATTCATCGATATTCACAGCGCTGTCATCTAAAAGGTTACTGGTAGCAGCTGGCATGGCGTAGAGCTCCATTGTTGGGAAGCTTAGTTCTGCCAAAGTTGGAGATGTTGTCTCTGGTCTTGCAGCTGTCTCACCAACCCAACCTGTACCAGGACCAGTGATAGAGAACGGTTTTTTATAAACTGTTCCGCTAACTTGTCTCACACCGGCGATTGATCTGATGGGAGACACTTCTTTTAGTGAGCTCATCACAGCTTTTTCAGTTTCATCTGGGACGAGATAGCCACCGTCAGGATCTGAAGTGATAGAGAGTGCTTTGGTTTCAATCTCTCTTAGTTTGTTGGCATCACCTTTGCGCATGTAATTATTAAAGGCAGAGTGATGTTTAGTTTCCAATAACGAGCTGTTTCTTTCTCCATTGAGAGATGGTCTGCTCGATTTTAATAGAAGACTATCGATTT